>CAYVXP010000070.1:0-4326 GCA_964455165.1 uncultured Gammaproteobacteria bacterium | reverse complement strand
CAGTATATCGGTAAAACTAGTATCTAGTTTTAAGACCAAAGTAATGGTCTTTTTTTTTTTATTTTTAAAAAGTTTGCTATCAGTGACCGCATAGTTTACGCGATCATGGATGTCGGCCATGATACTTTTTTTATCTTTGATCAATACGCGAGTACGATGTACATCAGACTTGTCAGCGATGATCAGGCAAGCAGTTATTTTATCGACAATTTTTAAATCATCTTTGTCATGAGAGGTGATAGCCTGCATGATTTTGCTGACAGCGAGAGTATCTTGCTCTTCATTGATGAAGCACTGAGAAAATAACATGGCCGCCCAGTAGTGATGCTGAGTGCGTCCCAAAAAATTACCCATATCATGACACCAGCCAGCAATAGCAGCTAGCTCCTGATCTCTGGCTGACAGCTTCAGATGGCGGGCGATTTTTTGAGCTCTTTCGCTCACTATATTCAAGTGTCTTTTTCCATGATCAGTGTAGCCTAGAGCTTTCATATAGACATCGGTCTGATCGATGAAGTCATTGATACGGTGATCTTTTTTTATTTCATTTAAAGTAAGTGACATATTTTTTTTGTTTAATAAAAATTACCCCATTGTAATACTTTGGGGCAATTGTTGTTTATTTTTTTAGAGAATCTTTGAGAGTTTTGCCAGCTTTGAATTTTGGGACAATGACCTCGGGGATAGTGATGGTCTCACTAGGATTTTGAGGATTGACACCATTGCGGGCTGATCTTTTTTTGGCTGAAAAAGTGCCAAAGCCAGTCAGAGTAATTTCTTTACCTTCTTTGAGATTTTCGATGACTAAGTTTTCAAAAGCTTTGAGGACGTCTTCGGTTTCTTTTTTACTGACGCCGGCTTTGATACTTAGGCTTTCGATAAGTTGTGCTTTGTTCATATGTTTATTGATTTTAGGCAGAAATTATTTCCCGCAAATGCGTTATCTTGGTAGTCTTTTTACTATCTTTATCTACTTCTAATAATAAAGCATTTATTTCGATTTGACTAGGTTCTGGCAACTCATGAGTTATTTTTTCACCAGTCAAAAACTTTTGCAGCATCAGATCTTTGTCGATGCCAATACTAGAATGAAAGGCGCCAACCATACCGACATCAGTGATGTAGCCAGTACCACCAGGTAATATCTGAGCATCAGCCGTAGGGACATGAGTATGGGTGCCAATGACAGCCGTAGCTTTGCCATCGAGGAGGAAACCAATGCCTCTTTTTTCGCTAGTAAACTCAGCGTGGATATCGACTAGGATTATTTCGTTAGCAAGCTCCGGTAATAGATCTCGCATGAAGGTAAAAGGATTGCTGACCGTCTCGTCTTTGTTGAGGCTGTCACCCATGAGATTGACAACAGTGATACTAGCACCCTTGATCTCTATCTTTTGGTAGCGATGCTCTGGCAGAGTGCGGACATCATTGATCGGTGTAGCTATTTTGAGATCAAGAAAATTAGTCAGCTCTTCTTTGCGCCAAATATGATTGCCACCAGTATAGATCTGAATGCCGAGATCTTGGATATCAGCAACTGTCTTTTGGGTCAGGCCTGAGCCATGAGCTAGATTTTCAATATTAGCGATGACTAAGTCAGGCTTATACTTTTTGCGCCAGTTGGGTAAAATATTTTTGATGCCTTGGCGGCCAATCGAGCCAACCACATCACCAAAAAATAATATTTTAATTTTATCTGGCATATTCGGTTACCCTTTTTTCTCTGATCACAGTGACTCGGATTTCACCGGGGTACTTGAGCTCAGTTTCAATTTTGTTAGCTATATCGCGAGCCAAAATTGTGGCTTTGTAATCATCAATTTCGTCTGGTGAGACAAAGACTCTGATCTCACGACCAGCTTGGATGGCATAGACTTTCTCCACACCAGCAAAAGTCTTGGCTGTGTCTTCGAGCTCAGTCAAGCGTTGGATGTAGTTTTCAAAAGAGTCTCGACGTGCTCCAGGTCTGGAGCCAGAGATAGCATCAGCAATTTTGACAATGATACCTTCGAGAGTTTTTGGTTGGTCTTCGTGATGAGCAGTGGACATGTAGGCCACTTCTTCTGGTAGGCCAAATTTTTTCAAGAGGTCATAGCCAATCTCTGGGTGAGAGCCTTGGATTTCATGATCCAGGGCTTTGCCAATATCATGGAGCAAGCCACCTTTTTTACAAACACTGACATCGCCACCCAGCTCAGCGGCTAGTAAGCCGGCCAAGGTAGAAACTTCTAAGGCGTGTTGTAGTTGGTTTTGACCATAGCTAGTACGGTATTTTAGGCGACCCAAGATTTGTAATAGTTTACTATCAAGGCCAATGACACCAGCTTGGTAGGCAGCGTCTTCTCCAGCTTTTTTGATATCCAAGGCCAAGTCTTTTTTGGCCAAGGCAATAGCTTCTTCGATACGACCTGGATGAATGCGTCCATCAGCCATCAATTTCTCGAGAGAGCGTTTGGCTAATTGTCTGCGCACAGGATTGAAGGCGGAGATTAAGATAGTCTCTGGTGTGTCATCGATGATGATCTCGACACCAGTGAGTTGTTCGATAGTTTTGATATTACGTCCTTCACGGCCAATGATACGGCCTTTCATTTCTTCGTTTGGTAAAGTGACAGAGGTGGTAGTAGTTTCGACAGTATGAGGAGCAGCGACACGCTCGATGACTGAAGTCAGCAAGTTTTTGGCACGCTCTTCGAGCTCATCTTGAGCTTCGTTTTCCAATTTGCGGATACGATGAAGTAGCTCGTCTTTCATGCGTAGCTCAGTGTTGTTGAGCAGTACATCGCGAGCTTCGTCTTTGGTCAATTGAGCAATTTTTTCTAATTTTTCTATTTGCTCAACTTTGATTTTTTTGATTTCTTCGCGACTGACTTCAATTTGTTTTTGGCTGTTGTCCAGCTTTTGTTTGTTATCCTCAAACTCCATGAGTTTGCGGTCAAACATGCTCTCGCGCTTGGTCAAACGATTTTCTATTTCTTGCATTTGACGACGACGATCGCGCTCTTCTACTTTTGACTCTTCAATGACAGCCATGGCTTTGTCCTTGGCCTCGAGGAGGAGGTCTTTTTGCTTTTGCTTGGCATCAGCTAGGATGCTTTCAGCCTTTCTTTCGGCTGAGTTGATGTTTTGGCTACTAAGTAATTTTTTTATAACATAACCAAAAATGACGCCTATAATCAGGGCGACGACTGACAAAATAATGTCCATAAATTAAACTTTCCAGTTTACTGTTTTGTAGAGGCGAAAAAAACCTAAGCAAGTGATTTAGGTTACTAAATGTTATTAAATTTTTATCAGATAATTTTAATTCCATTGGAAGATGAAGCACTTGTCGGTTCAATATAAGCTTGATTGAACTTTAAAACAGTAAATTATTATTAATGTGGTATTTAAATAAATGAGAATATTTCTAATCTCAAGGTGCATTATACCTAATATTAGGTAAAAAGTCAACTCGATTTAAAACAACCTTCGAGGTTAATTCAACCTCGAAGGTTAAGCGTGCTGGAGGCTATAATAGTTGACAAAAAGGGATAAATGTTATATAATACGAAATTCTAAGTCACTAACGACTTGGATCCCTAGTAGTCTAGGGTGTAGGTACGGACAACACAACACGGAGGAGTTTTTGTGAAAACCCTGGTCCTACACGTTCATTCGGAGCTGGCCAATTGTGGTCGGCACATCTCCAAAGATGGTCTGGATATGGCCCACAGCTGTGCGGCCGTCTACCATCGGAAGCAGGAAATTCGGCATGTCTTCACGTCATCTGTAGAGGTGACTGGGGAGACGGTCGTGGCCATGATGGTCGAGAATCAGGCCTTTGCCAAGGCTTGTCGTCATCCGGCCATCGAGGGCTTGGGTTCTCATGATTCGCTGATGCTGCTTTGCAATGATCAGTTCTCCGATCTGATCGCCGGTGGCGTCTCGGTCATGGAAGCTTTCGAGGCTTCACACGATCGCGATCTTCGGCACGTGCTTGAGGACGAGGCCATGCTGGCTATTCATGAGATGTTCGCCTGTATGGCGGACGGCGAGCGGGGCGTCGGCGTGTTCCACGAGCCTTTCATCACCTTGGCTGCACACATGTGCGGCCTGAGGGATCTCGAGTCCTTGGAAGAACTTGATGGTATCGTCTTCGAATTTCGTGATACCAACAACATCGTTGCCAAGCGCATGTTGATCAGCTAGCAACTCACACTGTTGTCTGCTGATCAGAAGCGGCGTCATCCATTACACTTTGGTGTAGGAGGCGCCGCTCTTTTTTTTGCATGCAAAAACCATCGGCTTAAGCATGGCATTATCCAAAGTCTTTCGGCTATGAAT
>CAYVXP010000069.1:0-4373 GCA_964455165.1 uncultured Gammaproteobacteria bacterium | reverse complement strand
CCAAATATTAATCCAACCAAAGTCGAAAAAACTAAAGATATTAATATGCCAATATAAGATATGCTAAATGGCCAAGCAAAACCATAGGTATTGGCAATAATATATATTAAATAGGTAACAATAACACCCAAGATCACTCCACCCAAGCCACCTACAATAGTAATAATAACTGCCTCAGTTAAAAATTGACGTAAAATATTTTTTTTGGTTGAGCCGATAGCTTTACGCAGACCAATCTCAAAAGTTCTTTCGGCTACGGTAGCATACATGATATTCATAATACCGACGCCACCAACAATCAATGAAACCATAGCCAAGGCAATCAATAGTAAAGTAACGCCTCCAATAATAGTATTCAAAATATTTACTGCATCAGCCATAGTAGAGACCTGAAAATCGTCACGCTTCGGATCATCAATGTCGTGCCTTTCACGCAACAAGGCGTTAATAGCTTCCTTGGTATCAACATCTTTTTTGGCGTCAATCATCTCTGAACTAATTGATTGAATATAATTTACACCTAAAAGTAATTTTTGAGTTGTCTGCACTGGTACAAAAGCTAAAGTATCATAATCAAAGAAAAGAACTGTGCCACGAGATTCCATGACACCAATAACTTTATAATTCATTTTGTTGATTTTGACACTTTGGCCAATCGCTGAGCTATTACCAAATAACTCATCCTTAACCTTGCTACCCAAGACAACTACTCTCGCCATGTTATCATCTTCTTCTTTGTTGAAAAAACGACCTTCGGCTAACTTAGAATTATCCACATCTATAAAATCAGCGCTAACGCCAAAAATTATTGTTTTTTTTATATTACCTTCCCATGACAACAATTCTTGAGCAATAATATGAGCATAGCTACGTTTTATATTTGGCAACCTATTGATAGCCTCTCGATCATCAAGAGTCATGGAAGTGACAACAACGCCAGAGGCTTGTGAATTTGCTCCTCCACTCTCTTGTGGCACTCTAGTTTCTGTTTGTATCAGACTAGAACCAAAACTTTCTAATTGTCCATTGACCAATTTTTTCATGCTATCACCAGCCGATACTATGATCATCACTGATGAAATACCGATAATAACTCCCAACACAGTCAAAAGAGTACGGATTTTATTAACCCGCAAAGTTCTGACCGACATTTTTATAATTTCTCTGTATGTCATTATTCGTATCTCAAAGCATCTATTGGGTGAAGCTCAGCGGCTTTTTTGGCTGGATACCAGCCAGATAATAAACCAACTATAAAGGTAAAACCAACAGCCAAAATAATTGATTGCCAAGTCACCACAAAATCCCAGGAATAGCCCAAATAATTAGCCACCACACTCACCAACCAAGAAATAAGCACACCAAAAAATATACCAAACAAACCACCAACCATACTCAAAACAATAGTTTGCACTAAATATTGAATACTAATATCACGCTTACGTGCGCCCACAGCTTTACGCAAGCCTATTTCACGAGTACTCTCGTTTATCGATACCAACATGATGTTCATAATACCGATACCACCGACAATCAAAGAAATACCAGCTACCATAGCCAAAAAATAACTCAAAGCGTTGGTCAATGAATTCAAAGTATCTAGAGTCTGTAGCTGTGAACGAACAGAAAAATCATCTTGCTCTGGATCACTAATATTGTGCTGATCACGTAAAACTTTTTTTACCTCCTCTATAGTGACATCCATATCAGCCCCTTCGGCTACTTTTAGCCGCATCAAATTAACATAATTGATGCCCAGCATGATTTTCTGCCCAGTATTCAAAGGAATAAATACTTGATTGTCCTGACTTTGAAAACCACTGGTACCTCTTTTTTTCATAACACCAATGACATCAAATGTTTCTTTGTTTAGTTTGACATGTGAATTCAGAGGATCGCCATAATTAAACAAAGCCTCGGCTACTTCACTACCCAAAACTACCACCCGGCTAGCTGAATTATCTTCTTCGGCTGTAAAAAATCTACCAGTAGCCACCTCTGTTGACTCAATATCTAGATAATTAGCATTGACTCCCAAAAAACTAGTGTCTTTTGTGTTACTTTCTGCGCTAGCTGTAGCAGCACCACGCACATAGCCAGAAAAATCTACAATCTCCGGAATACGATTTTTTATAGCCTGACCGTCCGTATATTTTAAAGTAGTGATGTTGATACCAAAAACAGAAGCTGGCGGACCATTGGACTCACTAGCACCTGGCAAGACACCGATCAAATCAGAACCAACGCCCTTGATTTGATTGACTACCAAGCTCTGAGCGCCAGCACCCAAAGATATGATAATAATAACTGAAGAGATACCAATAATAATACCTAAGGAAGTCAAAAATGAGCGCATTTTATTACGCTTGATCATAGCCCAAGTAGTGATTACTGGATACCAATCAAAATACATAGACTTATTTTACTAGCTCCGTTTTCTCAGCAATTATTTGATCATCATTTTTCTCATCGCTGACAATCTCACCATCTTTGATGCGCACTATACGCTTGGCATGCTTAGCGGTATTAGTTTCGTGAGTCACTAAAATAATAGTATGACCATCAGCATTTAGCTTCTGTAAAATAGACATAATCTGCGTACCAGCCCTAGAATCTAGATTGCCTGTCGGCTCATCAGCAAAAATAATATCCGGATTGTTCACCAGTGCCCGAGCAATGGCGACTCTTTGTTTTTCTCCACCGGATAGCTGGTTGGATAAATATTTTGAACGATGAGAAAGCTCTACGCTAGCGATAGCTTGGTCAACTTTTTTTTCATCAACTGACCCACCAGAATATAATAATGGTAAGCGCACATTTTCCCAAACTGATGTTTTGGGCAAAAGATTGAAGCTCTGAAATACAAAACCAACTTTTTGATTACGATACGTAGCCAAAGTATCATCATCCAGTGACGAGACGTCTTTGTCTTGAAAAATATATTTACCAGAAGTCAAAATATCTAAAAAACCCAAAATATGCATCAAGGTAGACTTACCAGAACCAGAAGGGCCCATGATAGCTAAAAACTCACCCTTGGCAATTTTCAAATTAATATTACGCAAAACCGGCGTGACTACCTCCTCATTGACGTAGTCTTTTTCTAAATTAATTAATTCTATCATTGTTTATTTTTTACCGTTTTTTGTAGAAATAATAACTTTTTCACCAGCATTTAGACCAGAACTAATTTCCCATAGACCATCGTCACCTTTTAGACCAACTTGAACTTCTTTTTCCACTGGCTTATTGTTTTCCAGTACTTGAACAAAGCGGACATCACCTCGAGCAGAAACTGCTCTCGACGGCACCACTAAAACATTGTCTTTATTGTTGGTCAAAATAGTCAGATTAGCAGTCATGCCTGACTTTATTTTTTCATCTTTGACATTGAAGCCAACTGTTACCTTGTAATAAATAACTTCACTGATGACGGTCGAAGCTGGGTCTATAAAGGTAACCGTACCATTGAAAATCTGATCATTACCAAAGGCATCAAGAGTAATTTCTACTGTATCACCAACTTTTAGCTTAGTAATATCAGACTCTGGGACATCTACTTTGATCTGAGTATTACTCATACCAATCATAGAGATGGCCGCTTGCGACATGCTGGATTGCTCACCGACGTCTACATTTATTTTGGTCACAATGCCATCAACCGGAGCCTTGATCATAGTATCGGACATGAGACTGTAGTAGCGTCCTAGACTAGCCTCGGCTCGTCTGACATTAGCCCTGGCTATATCCAAATCAAAAGATCTGGCTGGAGCTTTTTTCAAATCCAAACGAGCTTGAGCTAAATTTAAACTATTCAAAGCAGCGGTCACGCTATTATTAGCAGCAGTGATTTGACCATTATAATATATTTCTTTATTTCTGATATTATTAGCAGCTGTCTGCGTAGCCGTGATAGCTGCATTCAAAGAAGCACTTTGGGTATTGAGACTAGACTTCAAAGTATTGATAATTGCCGGAGTATAGACATCAGTAGTGACAGTCACTAACATAATATCATAAGTACCAGCCACTAAATCTGAGTTCATTTCTAGAGTTTGTTTCAAAACATCCAAGGCAGACAGAATATCAGTTGGATTTTTAGTAGCTTTGGCTTTGTCTATATAAGGAGCTAAATCGCTATTTTGCTTTATCACTTGTCGATAAAGATCTTTGGTGTTGGTGAGTAGCTGAACATCTGTGACAAATAAATAAGTATCCGCATCATCATCCATGATAGCATCCTCCACTGTATCTAAAGCATAAGAGATGGTAAATAGCTTATCACTCAAAGTATTGAGACCGACAGTATTATAATTATTCAAATCCTCGACACTAGTACTCTGCAAATTATTCAAAGAATCAAGGGCTGTTTG
>CAYVXP010000068.1:0-4384 GCA_964455165.1 uncultured Gammaproteobacteria bacterium | reverse complement strand
TAATAAAATAATTTAATATATATATATGGGTAAATATAAGTATTTATATTTAGGAGCGCTGTTTGTCGTAGTTTTTCTTTTTGTGATTGTAAAAATTAATAATTCTGCCAGCTCAACAGCAAATAATCAAGGAATAGAAATTAGTGGTTCTAGTTCGCCAAAGGTAGATCTCTACTTGTTTTGGGGGGATGGTTGTCCACATTGTGCTAAAGAGGAAATATTTTTGAAAAGTATTGAATCAAAATATCCAGACTTGAGAATGCAAAAATTTGAAGTTTGGGATCATCAAAAAAATGCCAACCTGATGGGCCAGGTAGCTAAAGCCTTAGGAGCTAAGGCCGGCTCTGTACCCTTGACTATTATTGGTGATCAATTTTTTTCTGGTTTTGATGAAAGCTATACTGCCCCGAAAATTGAGGCTAGAATTCAAGAATGTTTGACTACTACTTGTCCGAACACAGTGGCTGCTATAGTACCCGAGATCAAGGCTCCTGAAAAATCAAGTGAGAATACACAAGCTGAAGCGACTCCAGAAGCTCAGTCAAAAGCTGTCGGTAAAATAGACGCCGGATTATTTGGCGAGATTGATATGGCTAAATTTTCTTTGCCAGCCTTGACTATCATTATAGGTATTTTGGATGGCTTCAATCCTTGTGCTATGTGGACTTTGCTTTTCTTGATCAGCTTGTTGATCGGTATGCAGAATAGGAAGAGGATGTGGATTTTGGGTGCATCTTTTATCGTAGCTTCGGCCGCTGTTTATTTTCTTTTTATGGTCGCTTGGCTGAACATCTTCTTATTTATAGGTGTAGTGGCTTGGGTTAAAGTTTTAATAGGCTTAGTAGCCTTGCTTGGCGCTGGCTATAGTCTCAAAGATTTTTATAAAAATAAGGATGCGTCCTGTGAAGTAGGTGATATCCAGAAAAAGAAAAGGACTATGGATAAGCTGAAAGCTTATGTCTCGCATCAAAACTTTTGGCTAGCCTTGTTTGGTATTATGGCTTTGGCCTTCATGGTCAACTTGATTGAGTTGTTGTGTTCAGCTGGTTTTCCAGCCGTTTATACTCAGGTATTGGCTATGAACAATATGACCGGTTGGCACTATTATGCTTACATTTTGTTGTACATCTTTTTCTTCATGCTTGATGATTTGATTATATTTTTTATTGCCATGTTTACGCTACAGGCGACAGGCTTTACTACCAAGTATAGCAGGGCCTCGCGCTTAATTGGTGGCATTTTGATGCTAGTCATTGGTTTACTCATGATATTTAAACCAGAAATATTGATGAGTTTTGGTCAATAATTATTTTTTTTAGCGTGTCTAGTCTAGCCCAGCCCTTCGCGAGGGGCTGGGCTTTTGTTTATATAAAAATTAAGTTAAAATTAAGCTATGATAGCCAATATTAAAAAAGATTTAAGAAAATTAGCTCGTACTGATAAAGCTAATACTTTACAGCGATTTTTTAAAACTGGCCCTGGTCAATATGGTGAGGGCGATATATTTATTGGCGTCATGGTGCCTGATATTAGGCGAGTAGCTCAAAAGTATAAAGATCTACCACTAAAACAAGTGATTGAACTATTACATTCTGCAATTCACGAAGAACGTCTTTGTGCTTTATTGATATTAGTTGAACAGTACAAAAGAGGGGATGAGAAAAAACAAAAAGCAATTTTTGATTTGTATTTGAAAAATTATAAATATATCAATAATTGGGATTTGATTGATTTGACTGCCCCGCGCATAGTTGGTGCTTATCTGATTGATAAACCCAAAGATATTTTATATAAATTAGCTAAAAGTAATAATCTTTGGCAAAAGCGGGTATCTATTCTAGCGACGTTTCAATTTATTTATGCTGGCCAGAGCAGTGAGACTATCAAAATTAGCAAAATATTATTGCACGATGAACATGATTTGATTCAGAAGGCTGTTGGTTGGATGCTGAGAGAAGTGGGTAAGCGTTGTGATGAGCAAATACTTTTAGATTTTTTGAACAAGCATTATAAAAATATGCCACGCACGATGTTGCGCTATGCTATAGAGCGCTTGCCAGAGCCAAAGCGTCTAGCCTATCTGCGTGGGACAGCTTAGGCAACATAGTTATATTGTGATATAATTTTGGCAATATAAAAAATACAGTAGATGAGTAAATGGGAGCAAATTTTAGCTGATTATGGGCCTTATATTGATGATTTGTGGGCGCGGACCTACAAGCTAGCCTTTTTGTTTGCCTTTTTGTTTATCGCTGGTTTTTTGGAGGCTGGCTGGCTCCTGCACCAATTTATAAGTCTTTTTGCCATAGAGAATGTCACGGTGACCGCTACTTCACCTTTTCAATTTTTAGATTTGGCAGTCAATGTCGGACTATTTGTGGCTTTTGTTTTTTGTACGCCAGTCGCGATTTGGAATTTTTATTCTTTTATGCGACCAGCTGTTTCGCACTCAGAGTTTCTCGCTTTATTAAAAACTTTGCCAGTTTCTTTATTTTTATTTTTTTTCGGTTTTGCTTATGGTTTTTTTGCCTTGTACTGGGGTTTAAAAGGTTTAGCAGAAATAAATCTAGCCGTTGGTTTGAAAAATTATTGGGATGTTAGTGTTTTTATTTCCCAGTTATTCATGACCTCTATGTTACTTGGCGTACTTTTTCAATTTCCAATTATTATTTTTATCTTGGCCAAACTAGGTCTAGTCAAATATAAATTTTTACGAGAAAAGTGGAGAGTAGTGTACGCTGGTATTGTACTTATTGTCGCTTTGTTGCCACCAACCGATGGTTTATCGCTGATTATTATGTCTGTGCCACTAGTTTTGATGTATGAAGTTGTCGTCTTACTTGTGCGCACTATTCATGTGGAAAAAAAGCTTGTTGTTTAGGGTCACTTTGTGTTATACTATAGTCATAAAAAATAGATTTCTTTGTGTCGGAAGAAGTCATTTAATTAAAGTAAATAAAAAAAATTTATGTTTGGACTTGGAGCAAAAGAATTGGTTATTATAGCGGTTATTTTGGTCTTATTATTTGGAGCCAAAAAGATTCCAGAATTAGCTAACGGTATTGCTGAGGCAATCAAGAATTTACGCCGTGGTTTCAAGGATGATGTCTCTGAGGATGTCGCCAAAAAAGCCGATAATAGTCAGAAAAAATAAAAATTACACAAAGCCTATTTTGTCGGATAGGTCTAAACAAAAACGTTTCTTAAAAACAAAATTCGCCCATGCTTGATGTCGGATCAAAGGAACTAATCATTATCGGAGTAATTTTAGTGTTACTTTTTGGGTCAAGAAAACTACCAGAATTTGCCAAAGTTATAGCTAGGGCTATAAAAGATATTAGGCGAGGGTTTAAGGATAATTTGAGCGAGGAGCTTACGAATACCTATGGTACCCAAAATAAAGGTAAATAATTTTATTTACCACAGTGACACTTTAGAAAATCACTTTATTTTTAGTACGTCTTCAAAGTGCTAAGTTTTTTAGTATCTAAAAAAAATTTATGAAAAGAAAAATTTTAATGTATTATGCGGCGATAGTGCTCTCAGCTATGATAGTCGGTGGTTTTTACCCCTTGGCTACTGGGGCTAGCATTATCCAAAACTTATTCTTCTTACCAGTAGCGATTATGCTTTGGGTAGCTATTTATAAGGTCAATCATCATCGTATCGCTGTAGATGATCAATCAAAAATGGTCTTTGCTAGCAAAAGAATGTTGAGTCTGTTGATATATTCTACCTTAGCCACATCAGTCCTGACGGTGGGTGCTATCTTGCATATCAGTAGTTTCCAAGAAGCTTTGGCTAACCTGATGTTTTTGCCAGTGACTGTACAGCTCATGTTCTGGTTTTTACCCAAGCTCAAGAGTCCAAAAAAAGTAAAATAAAAAGTTTAATAAAAAATGCGAATTTTATCGTTTAAATATTCTTTCCGCTTGGTAAGTGATGAAGACTTAGCCAAGGATCAAGTTGTTCTGAGTGAACAGGTGACTTCTTTTAGTTCTGAAAAACCAGTCAGCGATGAAAAGCGTCGTTTGTTTTTGCGGACCTTGGGTGTGATCGGAGCTGGAGCAGTAGGTGCCTCGATGCTACCAAAAAGTGCCGATGCTCTAGTCATGGGTGCAACCCCTGGCTCGAGTGTAGTGGGTGTCAAAAACTCGGCTGATGCCCGGATCGATCCAGCGACTGAAACTACAGCTGGTAGCATTAAGACCGCAACAGAGGCGACTCAAACTTCAACAGGTCTAATCAAGACCAATACCGATACTTTGGTCACTAACTCCAACAAATTTACTTTTTCGGGAGGCAGTTTAGTGACTACTAGTGCTGCTGGTGCCGATGTAGTCGGCCTCAAAGATGCACTTGGTACTCGTATCAATCCAGTCAG
>CAYVXP010000067.1:0-4456 GCA_964455165.1 uncultured Gammaproteobacteria bacterium | reverse complement strand
AATCTCGGCGACTGCACCCAAAGCCAAAAAATCTGGACACAATATAATATTGAGATCTTTATTTATTTTTTCTTTGTTCAACAAATTTTTAAGCTCACCGGCCTGCCTGACTGCCTGATCTTGATCAAGCTGCATCTTCCAGTTGGCAATCAAATATTTTTCTGTCATATTGGTAAATATAAATTTATACCTATAATAATATCATTTTTTGTCCGATAATAAAATTTTGTTCTAAAACCACTGATAATTCTCAAAAACCCAACCACTCAAAATCTTGGCATCTTGAAAACGATCTTCATGAGCAGTAGAGCCCAAGACTACAGTCAAAATCTCTTGGCCAGTCTCATTGGCCACCTCGACCAACAAACAATAGCCAGCGGCCTCTATATAGCCTGTCTTACCTGCTCTGACATCTAGGTAGCTCTTTAGTAAATTATTAGTACTCAAGACTTTTTTTGTACGACCATCTTGAGTGACTAGAGTATAGGTTTTTTGGATTACCGCTTTTTGAATTTCACTTTTGCTAAATGCAGCCTGACCCATCTTCAAAGCATCGAGAGCTGTGGCTTGATTAGCAGCTTCTAGACCAGTTAATTCTACAAAATGACTTTGTGACATCTTGAGTGATTGAGCCTTGGTATTCATTTCTTTGACAAATTCTTCTTGGCTTAGACCCGTGCTCCTCGCCAAAGCGCGAGCAGCATTATTGTCTGAGGCAACTAGTGTGACATTAAATAAATCTCGCACCGTCACCGATTCTCCGCGCAAAATATTTGGCTGTAGCTCACTCGTCTCATCTGGCTGCTCCATGGTGATGACCTTGTCCCAGCCAGGATTGTGATCCAAAAAAACCATAACCGTCATGAGCTTGGTGATACTAGCCAATGATCTGACTTGATCGGCATTTTTTTGCCAAAGTACTAAACCAGTATTTTTATCCATCACGGCTGAGCTTTGAGCAGTTATTTTTACGCCCCAAGAATTATTATCAATTTTATGAGGAATAACTTTTTTTTCTTCTAACCTTTGATCACTGAGAGTAAGATTAGTTTGATCTGCGTTAGACTGAACTTTAATTTGTGGTAAATCATAAAAACTCTGGACAGTCAGATTCCAGGACAATAAAACGGCTGCTAATGTTGCCCAAACGTTCATTTATTTTAAAATTTATATAATATCACTTCTATTTATTTGTCTGTATTCTCCACGAGGTAAATCTCCGAGTACCAATTTACCCTCTTGTATGCGCTCTAAGTGGATGACTTTATTACCAATCTCCTCCATCATTCTCCTGATTTGTCTTTTCCAGCCCTGATGCAAAATCACTTCAATGTTTCTTTCATCAATAATTTTTATCTGGTCAAATTGCGCTAAACCTTCTTCTAGCTCTACGCCATTTTTTAAGGCTCTAGCATCCTGATTGTTAAATGTCTTACTCAGAGTCACATGATATGTTTTCTTGCTTTCATATCTAGGATGCGTGAGTAAGTTGGTCAGCTCACCATCATTGGTCAACACCAATAAACCACAAGAGTCCTTATCTAGACGCCCGACTGGCCAAATTTTTTCCCTACTTTTTATCAGGTCAGTTACTTTCTTTTTGTTGTGCGTATCAAACAAAGAACAAACATAATCAATTGGTTTATTCAAAATATAATAAACTTTTTTTTCAGCTAATATCTCCCGACCATGGACCTTCACTACATCTTTTTCCGGATCGACATTGGTGGCGACATTTTTTTCTACTTGACCATTGACCATCACCTGTCCAGCCAATATCAAAAGTTCTGATTTACGACGAGAGGCAATGCCGGCCTGCGCCAAATATTTAGCTAATCTCTCTTGATTGGATATTTTCTGTGTTTTCATCGTTATTATTATTTTCAATTAGCTTTTGCAGATTTTCATCGGAATTGAGTTTAGCAAAATCTGGCAATTCCTCTACACTGTTTATACCCAAATGACGCAAAAAATCCATAGTCACACTATATAGTGGTACTAGACTATCTTTATTTTCTTCCAACTCAATCAAACCTTTGATCAATAAATTGCGGATAATCATACTACAATTTACTCCCCTGATTTGCTCCAATTCCTCTTTGCTGATTGGCTGTCGATAAGCAATGATAGTCAAAGTCTCAAGAGCCGGCCTGCTAAGCTCACTACTCAACTCTTCTTTAAAATATTTATATAAATAATCAGCATTAATTGGGTTGGTAGTAAATTGCACTTTTTTACTATTGATAGCAATATGAATACCGCTCTCTTCTTGATCATATTTTTCCGCTAGCTCAGCTATGGCCTTTTTTACTTCTTCGTCATCTACTTCCAAAAACTTAACCAACTCATCCATGGCCAGTGGCTTACCACTGACCAACATGAGACTCTCAATGATTGATTTAATATTTTTCATCCCGCTCAATTTTAATTTAATAAATACTTAATAATTTATGCTCCCGTTATATTTTTACACAAATTGTAACGGGACAAGTAAAATTTATTTTTCTGATTTGACGACAATATTTATTTCACCAAACATATTTTCTTGATCAGCGACTATTTCACGCTGCTTGATCAATTCCAACATCGCTAAAAAACTGACGATAGTTTCCATCCTATTATGAGTATCTGTGACCAGATGAGAAAATTTTATTTCTAGCTTATCTTTCATCAGTTGTTTGAGATGCAAAATCTTTTCACCGATAGAAACCGCTTTTTGCATCACTACTTTTGGAATATTTACAAAACGTTCTATTCTACTCAAAACATCAGCAAAAATATTTTTTAGTGAATTAGTATCGATATTGACTGGCGGGACAAACTCTTGCTTGACCGGCAGCTTCATAGCTTGCTGTCTAGACCAAGACTGTCGATGCTTGTCATTATAAAATTTATTGATGTGCTTGCTGGCTTCAAAATATTGACGATATATCTTCAATTGTTTTTCAAGTGTTGCTGCGTCGTCCTCGGTATCAATAACTAAATCCGGTAATAGATATTTTGACTTGATATAAATAAGGCGTGAGGCAATCAACAAAAAATCAGCCACCTCTTCGGAAACCAAGTTGTCAGACTCCTCAATAAAAGTAAGATATTGATCGGTAATTTTAGCTAAGGATATCTCAGTAATCTGTAACTTATTTTTTTCGATCAGCTGTAAGAGCAAATCCAAAGGACCTTCAAATTGTTCTAAGGCAATTTTGTGCATTATTTCTTCAAATTTCTGTGAATATTATATCATTTATCTGATATTTTTCCAAATTTTTTAATAAAATAAAAAAGGCGGCGGTCGTGAGTGGGTGCAAACGACCGCCGCCATGTGCAGCTCTTTAGCGAGAAGGAGCGCCAAGAGCCCACGTGTTAGGAACAGATATATCTTATATCATAAAATAATAATATTGTCAATACTATAAAGCTACGATACTTATAATTTTGATAAAAAGAAGAGCCCCACACCAAAAGCATGTGAGGCTCCCTGCTGCCGTCTGAGTCGCGCAGTCTAAGGGTTATGAGCCCGTCAAGAACTGCCACCGGCAGACCAGGTCTAGTAATATATGATATGTTCTTTGAAAAACAATATAATGATAAAACTATTCAGAAAAAATAACAAGCTACTTTTTATTTTTTATACTAATATTCAATTCATCCAGCTGTGCCTGATCAACTTCGGATGGCGACTCCATCATCGGATCACGTCCATCAGAGGTCAATGGAAAGGCAGTTACTTCTTTGAGGTTCTTTTCACCCAACAAAACCATCAGCAATCTATCTAAGCCAGGAGCAATACCGCCATGTGGTGGCACGCCATATTTGAAAGCTTCAAAATAGTGTTTGAATTGTTCTTTTTGCTCTGCCTTGAAACCAATGATATCCCAAACTTTCTCCTGAATCTTCATATCATGGATACGAATGGCGCCACCACCAACTTCAAAACCATTGAGAATCATGTCGTGTTGATAGGACCGTGCTTTGCCTGGATCAGTATCTAGGAGTGCCACATCCTCTTCTTTGGGAGCAGTAAACATATTATGAGCTGGACCCCATACTTCGCCAGCGCCTATAAACTTATCTTCAGCAGTTTGAGGTAAAAACAAAGGAAAGTTAATCACCCAAGCAAAAGCTAATTCATTAGCATCATTTTTATCTTTCCTTAGGTCTGGTTTATCACTATTGTATTTTTCCATGACTTCTGAATAATTCAAACGTGGCCAAGGAGTTTGAGTAAAATGTTTTTCTGGAAATAATTCCTGCACCATTTTGGTCATCATATCCTCTACCAAATCCAAAATATCCTCTTGTTTGACAAAAGACATTTCCATATCTAATTGATAAAATTCTCCTGGACTTCTATCAGCGCGAGCATCTTCATCGCGAAAACATGGAGCAATTTGAAAATATTTATCTATACCAGCCACCATCAATAGCTGTTTGTATTGTTGTGGAGCTTGTGGTAAAG
>CAYVXP010000066.1:2345-4698 GCA_964455165.1 uncultured Gammaproteobacteria bacterium | reverse complement strand
CATTGTCCTCGGCTGCTGACCCCACTGCCGTCCGATAAATTTTAGCGCGCACATTTTCAATATCATCTCTACCATTAGCATCAGTGACTGTAGCTGTGACAACTACTTCTGTATTTTCATTTTCTGCTAGCAGAACAGCACCATCCACAATAACATCGCTAGCACCAGTAATACTTATGTCACTAGCCACTGGAGTAGCATTATTAGAAACGGCCACTGTCACCAAATACTCTACATATGTTTCGTCTTCAGCTGTCACTACATAGACTACATCACTAGTAAAATCATTAGTTGTGATACCACTATCTTGTGTAATGTCGCCAACCTTGACCGAAATTCCAGTAGTAGTAAAGCTGGGCGTCAAACTACTAAGATCAGTGCCAAAAGGCATGGTCAAAAAAATTGCATGAGTATCCTCATTATCTGCAATACTTGTATCCCCTATTTGATTTGCAATAGTAAAGGCGGTAATAGATTTATTAGTAGAATTTTCTTGGGCTATGGTTTTTATTACAGAAGCAAAAGATACAAAAAATAGCCCAAAAAGAGCCAGCATACTTACCACTGTTTTGATATCCTTAAAATTAACTCGTGTTGTTAGTTTGGTTTTGATTTTTTTTATAATATACATATTATAAATATATAAATTTAAATTACTATATATTTATCAAGTATTTTATAAAAGGCTCAAGCAGTATACACTCATGGCTCAAAAAATTATTATCTATATAAAAGTATAGCATATTTTTGGGATAAAGCACATGATGGTGCTACTGGCAATTTATATAAAAAAATAAAAATGGCCTTGTAAAATTACAACACATGGAGTAAAATATAGTATATGCTCTCAATAAAAAATATTGCAGACACAAAAGCATTTACTCTTATAGAGTTAATGATAGTCATGGCTGTCATAGCTCTCCTGGCAGTTGTTTCTTTTATAGCTGTAAATCCCAGTAAAAGAATAGGTGATGCTAAAGATGCTGTCAGATCCTCTGAGTCTATATCGATAAAAAAAGCCATAGAACAGGCTATAGCGCAAGATAACACCATATTAGAACACATAACTATACCAGCCAATCAACCATACATGCTAATAACAGAAAATGGTGATGATTCAGGGACCTGTGATTGTGACACTCTAGACCGCTCAATTGCTAGAGTAGATATTGCCGGATTATTCAAATCTTATTTTGGTGATAATATACCAAGAGACGAAGAGGCAACAGGAGATGATACTGGATACTATATATTACGCACTAACAACACATTCAAAGTAGAGGCCTGCCATGCCACAGGAGATGATTTTGTGGCTAGCGCTCCAGAAACAATCACTTGCTACTTTGACCAATATGATGCCGGTGGTGAGCAATGGTCAAATGTACCAGAAACTATGGTAGATAATAATATTGCCACTGGAGCACAGGCAAGTTTTGGTGAAGAAGGAAGTGTCGAGCGATTAACACACTCCACCTGTGCTAGCCAAACATTTGGTACTATTACTCAAGTTAGGATCAGATATAATGGTTTTTGTATGTTTGACAGTTGTGGTGTGACCCTGAGACCTGTTTTTGGTGGTACTACTGACGGCAACAATCACTACCAAGATGCCAGCGTAGGTAATGGCTGGAGATCCTGGTATGATATCACCAGTGACACCAATGCACCTGGTACATGGACTACTAGTGATATTGCCAATTTAGACTTAGATGTAGAGGCTACAAAAACATCAGCGCCTTCCAATAAAATATGGAGAGTATTTGAAGTACAACTAGAAGTAACTCATACTCCTTGAGTTATCCTCGTAGCCTTGACAAAATCATTTATCTCTGTTATACTCCTGTTTCTTATTAATATAACTGTAAGAAACAGTTTAAAGGACTCTAATATTTTGTGTCATTTTGTGACCCAGTTTATAAGGGGTCACAATTTTTTATGACAAATGACAAACAAATTTTGCCTAGTTTTAATGGACTAGGCATTACCCCAGAGTTGTTAGCCGTACTCAATCAGCTACAATTCACCTCTCCGACACCCATCCAACACCAATGTATCCCAGCGGCCTTGGAAGGTAAAGATATAGTCGGTATTGCCCAAACTGGCACTGGCAAAACCCTTGCCTTTGGCCTACCTATGATCCAGCTCTTAGCCCAAAACAAGGGCCAAGGTTTGATTTTATTACCTACTCGTGAGCTAGCCCAACAAGTCGATGAAGTATTGATAAAAATCGGCCGCAAATTTGGACTACGTACTGCTATGCTTATTGGTGGCGCCTCTCCATATCATCAAATCCAAGCCCTACGTCGCAATCCTCACATCATAGTCTCTACTCCTGGACGTTTGATTGATCTAT
>CAYVXP010000066.1:0-2335 GCA_964455165.1 uncultured Gammaproteobacteria bacterium | reverse complement strand
ATTGCAAAAAAATAATCTTTCTTTGAATAATATAAAAATGATTGTCTTGGATGAAGCTGACCGTATGTTTGATATTGGTTTCATACCACAGATCAAACAGATCTTGGCTCTGGCTCCCAAAGAAAGACAAACTCTCATGTTCTCAGCTACTATGCCCAAGGCGATTGCTGACATGGCCGCGCATTATATGAAAATGCCTTGGCGTATTGAAGTAGCCCCAGCTGGTACTACCGCCTCAAAAATAGAACAAGAAATATTTATTGCTCCAAAAGATGTTCGTCTGCAACTACTTGATAAATTGCTAAACGAAAATAAAGGGACAGTCTTGATTTTTTCTCGTACTAAGCATGGTGCTACTAAAATTAGTACTGCCATCAGAGGCATGGGTCACTCGGCTGTAGAAATTCACTCCAATCGATCTTTACCACAAAGACAGGCTGCTATGGCTGGCTTCAAGAACGGAAAATTCCGTATCTTGGTAGCCACTGATATTGCCGCTCGTGGTATCGATGTCAATGATATCTCTATAGTTATCAACTACGACTTACCAGACAATAAAGATGACTATGTGCACCGTATTGGACGTACTGGCCGTGCTGGTAAAACAGGTAAGGCTATATCATTTGCTGGACCTGATGAAAGAATGGCTATCCGCATGATAGAAAGATTGATCAAAAAAACTATTCCCATCTTAGCTCTACCAGTATTGCCACCAAAAAGAGCAGTGGTTTTTACACCGCGAGTGGTCCAAACTAGCAATAGAACTCCTTACTCTAGTCGCAATACTCGTGACGATAAACCATTTCGTAGTAGAACCAAAAAATTTAATCGCTATTAAACAAAAAAATCAGCCCCCTAAGGGCTGTTTTTTTAATAAAATTATTTTAAACCGTGCTCGTTGAAACACTTGATGTATTGACGATCCATAGTCATCAGATGCTCCACTAGCCAATCCTCCAAAAAATCTACTAAGGAAAAACCAAAAGCCACATCATCGTCAGCATTTTGTTTTTGTAATTCTAGTAAATGATCATTGAAATACTTGTGAGCAGCAATGTGTTCAGCAGCACCTGGAAAGTCAAACTCTTTAAAATATTTTTCTTCTGTAACAAAGTGTGTTTTTTTATACAAAACTAAATCGTTGATAATAGAATTTAGAACTTCTTTTTCTGGATTTTGACGCAAACAATCAATCAACTTATTTATAATATCAATCAGATATTTGTGCTGGTTATCCAAAAGCTGGACATTTACACTCAAATCTTCTGTCCATTCCAATTTTTTTTGATCGCTACTCATATTATTTTTTTAATAATAAAGCAACTTTAATAATAGCACTATTTCTTACTGACTGCTAGTTGTCCACAGGCTGCCTTGATATCTTGGCCAAAACTATAGCGCTGTACTACTTCTATACCAGCTTTATCTAGTATGTTCTTAAAATTTTGAATCGTCTTACTATCTGAAGCTTTGTAAACATCGGTAGGATTATAAGCAATCAAATTGACCATATATAGCGGTTTAGCCATTATTTTGGCTAATTGTCTAGCGTGCTCTGGTCTATCATTGACCCCTTTGATCATCAGATACTCAAACATGACCTTACGTCCAGTTTTATTAATATATTTATCTATAGATTTAAACAATTTATCCAAAGGAAATCTTTTGTTGATAGGCATCAGCTGACTACGCAATTCATCATTTGGTGCATGTAAAGAAATAGCTAAATTAATTTGCATTTTTTCATTGGCAAACTTATCAATACCATCCAAAATACCACAGGTAGAAATAGAGATATGTCTAGCACCAATATTAAAAGCTTCTTTGTCATTGAGATATTTAATACTCTTCATGACATTGTCATAATTCAAAAATGGTTCGCCCATACCCATATAAACAACATTGGAAACGCGCTCGCCTTTTTTATGTAAGATCCTAGCAAAAAGTAAAACTTGCTCAACTATCTCACTATAGGTCAAATTTCTCTTTAGGCCAATCTTGCCAGTAGCACAAAAAGTGCAGGCCATCGGACAACCAACCTCAGTAGAGACACAGACTGTGTGGCGACCATCACGGTGAGCTAACAAAACTGTTTCTATTTGTAGACCATCTTCTAAAGTCAGCAAAGCTTTGGTGGTTTTATTATCCTTGGAGGCAAATATCTGAGCCTCAATATCTAGTGGACATTCGGCATTCAATTTTTCCACCAATGCTTTTGGCAAATTGGAAGCCTGAGACCAACTATCCAAAAAATTATTAAAAATAGCTTCTTGGCATTGTTTGACTCGATATTTTTGTTGATCACTCAAGACTTTGTATAATTTGTCTAAATTCA
>CAYVXP010000065.1:1557-4748 GCA_964455165.1 uncultured Gammaproteobacteria bacterium | reverse complement strand
TCAATTGATTTGGTGATGACACTTTGTGAGTTGGCACCTTTGGTCATGTGGATCATCTTGACTGCTTCCCAGGGCTCTAGATCAGTTTTGGTATATTGGTTCAGCAAAGAAAATAAATCAGTAATTTTTTTCGGATTAATCCAAGTGTTAAAAGAAGAAACTTTTTCTTTGGCAGCTAACAATATTTTTTGTTGTCTTTTGATACGTGCAAAATCAGATCCTTCGCCATTGTTGCCATGACGAGAACGAGCAAAGCGTAGAGCAGTCAAGCCATCCATTTTTTGCTCACCAGCCTTAAAAGATACGGTTTGCATTTTGTAATCAGCGGTAGGGAATTGATAGTCAGAAAAAGATTTATCGACAGTGACTTTGATACCACCAAGTGAATCTATCATTTTGACAAAACCATCAAAATCAATGACAGCGTAGTAGTGTATGGGAATTTGGAAGGTATCGCCAATGACTTTTTTGGCTAATTCGCCACCTTGGTCATTGTTTTGTCGGCCAATAGAATAAATTTCATTTATTTTGACATAGGAGCCATTATAAGGGACTACCATATCGCGAGGTAAGGAAAATAGAGCAGCTTCTTTAGTAGATGGCTTGAAACTACCGATAATAATAGTATCGGTCAAATATGGACCATCATGACCAGGTCCACCAATGCCCATGAGTAAAAAATTAATACGGTCATCAGCCTCACCTTTGACTTGTTGCTTGGATGGATAGATGATATTGGTGATCTGTCTGACCAAGTAGCTGTTTTTTACGCCACCCAAAAAACTACTATTGCCAGCGGACAAAAAAGAGCCAATAATAGCAAAAATAATTATCAAGAATATAAAACAACAGGAACGTCTATTTTTCCTGCGCTTGGCTGATCTAGGACTTACTTGGCTGTGTTGTACAGCTATGGTAGGCTCTTGTTTTTGATCAGTTTCATCAATTTCTCTAGTTTGAAAGTCTGCCATTATAAAAAAACACTTAATTGGTCAATAAAGTCCCTGTATTATAATAACAATGAGCCCAAAAGTCAACCCTAGTAAATATCGATAATTTGTGTTTAATATTATGCGGTATTTATAAAGCTTAGAAATAGTTGAGCTTATTTTTTTCAGCTTTTATTTGCTTTTCACAAGGTCATTGTGTATAATGATTTTACTAAATATCTGTCTTAATTTATGCCAGAAAATAATTTTGAAAATACAAAAATGCCTAAAAATAGTGAGGAAAATGAGGCAGAGGTCATGGAAGAAGACTTTGCTAAGGAGCAATACGAAGGCGAAGAGGAAAATGCCTTAGCTCGTAGTGCCAAAAAATTTGGTTTGTTTGTTTTTGAGTCTTTAAAAGTTATTTTTATTTCTTTAGCTATTATCGTACCGATTAGGTATTTTTTGGTTCAACCTTTTATTGTCAAAGGTGCTTCTATGGAGCCAAATTTTCATGATAGAGAATATTTGATTATCAATGAGATAGAATATCGCTTAGGTGATCCGAGTAGAGGAGAGGTAGTTATTTTGAAAGATCCTCTCAATCCTCAAATTTATTTTATTAAACGTGTGATTGGTTTGCCTGGTGAAAAAGTAGACATCAAAAAAGGACGCGTTTATATCAATGATCAAGAATTAACCGAATCATACATAGAGGATTTTGGAGTGGATACTTTTGATTCAGTGAAGTTGAGTGACAATCAATATTATGTCATGGGTGACAATCGTACCAATAGTTTTGATTCTCGTCGTTTTGGTCCAATTGATCGCAAGAGTATTATTGGTAAAGCTTGGTTTAGAGGTTGGCCTTGGGATAAGATTAGCACTTTTAATTTGCCAAAATATTAAAATATATGTCAGTCAAGAAAGTAAAAAAAGCTTCTATACAATTAGTCAAAGGCATGAAAGATATTTTGCCAGACGAACAACAGTACTGGCAATGGTTGCGTGACAGCGTTGATTTGTTTGCCAAAAATTATGGCTATGGTCGCCTAGATACTCCGGTTCTAGAATTCACCTCTCTATTCAAGCGCTCTGTCGGTGAAGATACTGATATTGTCAGTAAAGAAATGTATTCTTTTGTGACCGAGGGTGGTGACAAGCTATCCTTGCGTCCAGAAAGCACCGCTGGCGCAGCTCGTGCTTATATTGAGCACGGCATGGTCAATCAGCCACAGCCAGTAAAATTATATTATATTGGTCAACAATTTCGTCATGACAAGCCACAAGCCGGACGTTATCGTCAGTTTTGGCAATTTGGTTTTGAGTCTATTGGCGAAATAGATCCAGTTATTGACGCGCAGTTGATTACTATTTCACACAATTTTTTAAAAAATTTAGGCTTAGATATCGAAATACAAATTAATAGTATTGGTGATGAGAATTGTCGTCCGCAGTATATCAAAGCGTTAAAAGCACATTATCAAAATCACCGCAAAGAATTGTGCTCTGATTGTCAGGATCGTCTGAATAAAAACACTTTACGCTTATTGGACTGCAAAAATACTCG
This sequence comes from uncultured Gammaproteobacteria bacterium, assembly GCA_964455165.1. GTDB lineage: Bacteria > Patescibacteriota > Patescibacteriia > UBA1558 > GWA2-36-10 > CALMZN01. The sequence continues at coordinate 2,249 of CAYVXP010000065.1, read as the reverse complement.
TTGCCAAGAATTAGCCAATGACGCTCCACAAATGGTGGATTATTTATGCGAAAGCTGTAAAGAACACTTTATGGGTGTTTTAGAGTATTTAGATGAATTAGATATCACTTATAGTTTAAATGCCAAAATTGTTCGTGGTTTGGATTATTATACAAAAACTGCTTGGGAAATTATTGAAACTAGCGAAGCTGGTAAGCTACAAGCTTTGGGTGGTGGTGGACGCTACGATTCTTTGATTGATAATTTAGGTGGTCGTCCGACACCAGCGGTTGGCTTTGCTATCGGTATGGAGAGAGTAATTTTGAAATTACAAGAAAAAAAGATTTTGCCACCAGTAGCTAAATCACTAGAAGTTTTTGTGGCTCAACTAGGTGTAGAGGCCAGAAAAAAAGCCCTGTCTCTTTTTGAAGACTTGCGTCAGGATGGATTCCAAGTAGCTGAAGCCATGTCCAAAAAAGGCTTAAAGGATCAACTTGAGTTAGCCAACAAAAAAGGAGTAAAGTATGTAGTCATTTTGGGTCAAAAAGAAATTTCTGATGGCACGGTGTTGATTCGTGATATGGAAAGCGGTGTCCAAGAGGTAGTGGACTTCCGGAAGATAAAAACTGAGCTTAGAAAAAGACTAGAAAGTGAGTCAGTGCGACTGATCAAGGTCAAGAAAAAAATAATATAAATCTGTGGATAAAGCTCCT
>CAYVXP010000065.1:0-1547 GCA_964455165.1 uncultured Gammaproteobacteria bacterium | reverse complement strand
TTGACTTTTGCTGTAAAATTTGGCATTATAAAGGTAAGATTAATGACCTGATAGTCATTATTCTTTGTGAGTATATTTACCCTAATGAAAGGAAGGTGAAGATAGTGTTAGAAGTCAGAAGAAAAGACAATGAATCATTCGAAAGTTTAGTTCGTAGATTTACTAAAAAAACTATTCAAAGTGGCAAAATTTTACAAGCCAAAAAAGTAAGATTTTATGCCAAACCAAAGACCAGAAGAGCGCTAAAAGAAAGTGCTTTGCGACGTAAACAAGTCACTGGTAAGATGGATTACTTGAAAAAGATTGGTAAATTAGACGAAACTGATCTGAAAAAAAGAAAACGTAAATAATCGTTAATTTTTGTCTATTATCAATTTGGTAATAGACAAGGGTTTAGTGGCTATATATGTCAATAATCAATCAAATTGATCAAGATTTAATCACTGCTCAAAAGGCCAAAGATGAAGTCGTTGTTTTGACTTTGCGTATGGTCAAGAGCGCTTTTAAAAATCAAGCTATAGAATTGCGCAAGCCAGAGCTGTCCCCGCTTGAGGCTATCTTGATTTTACGTCGCGAGATGAAAAAAAGAGCTGATTCTATCCAAGCTTTCAATGACGGTGGAAGACCAGAGCTAGCCGCTCATGAGCAAGCTGAATGCGAGATTATCAAAAAATATTTACCAGCCGATTTATCAGAAGCAGATGTGATCAAGGCTATAGACGAAGTTTTGGCTAGTGGAGCCAACAATTTTGGTCAAGTGATGAAAGAAGTTATGCAGAAATTGCAAGGTCAAGCCGATGGTCAGCTAGTCCAAAGATTAGTTAAGGAAAAATTAGTTCAAAAATAAAACTTAAAAATTAAATTAATTATCCCATGCTTATACGAAAAAAAATAACTGCCCTTATTTTAGGTCTTGTGTCAGTTATTTTTTTGTTCCCGACAATTGTTTTAGCTCAGGCCAATGACTTTGGCTCGAACTCTCTCAGTGGCTTATCTACAGCTACCACGAGAGATATATTTGACATAGTCACTGGTATTGTCAATACAGTCTTGTATTTTTTGGGAGCCATTGCTGTTTTACTTTTTTTGTACGCTGGTTGGCTGTGGTTCACCTCACAGGGTAGCAGAGACAAGATTGATAAAGCCAAAAAGATCATGATCAGTGCGGTCATTGGTTTATTTATTATATTTTCATCCTACGCTGTGGTAAATTGGCTTTTCAAAGACGCTATCCAAAGAGCTTTTTATGGCGATACTAACCCTAATGATCCTACCTATGGTGGTGGTGTTGGTATAGGTGGTGGTGTTATCGAGAGTCATTATCCAGAGTCAAATGCCAAAAGCATCCCAAGAAATATCAATATTTATGTGACTTTCAAAGAGCCGATGAAACTTGACACTATTGCTACTGGCTGTAATACAGCTGGTACCCAAGTCACTTGTCAAATCAACACCAATAATATTCGTTTACATAAATTTGGCAGTACAGACAATTTGACAAATATGACCGTCACTTATGATACTACTGATCCAAATGTTTTTGAGTT
>CAYVXP010000064.1:1991-4757 GCA_964455165.1 uncultured Gammaproteobacteria bacterium | reverse complement strand
ATTTGTGACCAACAAGTGGTCTTGGATACTAGAAAAAAGTGAGAAGAAAAAAAATAGTAAAAGTTTATTGGCAATTAAACATACTAAAGTAGAGATAAATCAGCATAAAAAAAATACAAAACTTTTAGTTTTGGAGCGCTTGGAGTATTATAGGCAGTTTTATCACTTTGGCGACCACCTTCCGGGTGGCAAAATTTCAGTGCGTGACCAAAAAAGTCGCTGGGGCTCTTGCTCATCGCGAGGTAATTTAAATTTTAATTATCGTCTGAGTTTATTGCCTCGGGAATTAGCTGATTATATTATTGTCCATGAATTGTGTCACTTGCAAGAAATGAATCATAGTCGCAATTTTTGGCAACTAGTGGCTCAAACTCAGCCGAATTATAAGCAACTAAAAAAAGCTTTAAAAAGTATATAAAAATGGCCAATGTTAGCCATTTTTTTTATTTGCCAGAAAAAGCTTATTTTGCTAAAATTAAATGTAATATTGGGTCTTAAAATTAGTTAAAATTTGAAAATATGACAACAAAAAAAGCACATCGACCAAACTGGGATCAATACTTTATTGCCATGGCCAAAATTGCCGGCACGCGTAGCTCTTGTGATCGTCTGCGCGCTGGAGCAATCTTGGTGAAAGATAACAGAATCATCGCCACTGGCTACAATGGTGCGCCCCAAGGCTTGCCCAATTGCGATGAAGTAGGACACATGATGGAAGAGGGGCACTGTGTACGCACTATTCACGCTGAGCATAATGCTATTTTGCAAGCGGCTAAACTTTCTGGTACTAGCACGGATGGCTCTACTTTGTACGTCAAATATTTGCCATGCATTCATTGCTCAAAATATATTGTGGCCTCAGGTATCAAGCGCGTAGTTTATGTAGCTGACTATCGAGCCTCTATTGCTACTGAGTATTTGCGCAGTGCTGGTTTGGATGTCGATCAATATGAGGAAAATGATGATTGGAATGATTCAGTGATTGATTTGTTTTCCAAAGATGTAGAAGTCATGCATCCTAAAGAAGGTAATGTAAAGATTGAAGAATAAAAAATGGAAAAAAGAATTTTTGGTTTAACTGGTCTCATGGCCTGTGGTAAAGGTACGGTCGCTAAATATTTGGTAGAAAAATATGGCGCCGAGTCTTTTCGTTTTTCTACTATTGTCAGAGATGTGTTGGATCGTCTTTATCTAGAAAAGTCTCGAGCCAATTTTCAAAAAATGGTGCCAATTTTATTGGAAGGTTTTGGTACGGATTTATTATCCAAGATCATGGCCCAAGATGTTTTGAAATCAGATAAAAATATTATTGTCGTTGATGGGATTAGACGTTTTCCAGATATTGAGCATCTTAAAAAAATACCCGGTTTTAAATTAGTAGCTATTGAGGTTGAAGCTAAAACTCGTTATCAACGTTTGGTGGCTAGGAATGAAAATCCTGGTGACGCCGAAAAAACTTGGGAGCAATTTTTAGAGGAGCATAAGGCCGCCACAGAAATTGAGATTCCTAATCTCATGCAAAAGGCAGATATTAAAATTGATAATAATGGTAGCGTAGAGGATTTATATAAAAAGTTAGATGAATTATTTAACCCCGTTAAATAAAATTTAAACAAAGTTTAAATTTTAAATTTAATTTTCGATTATATTTTGAATAGCTTGTAAGTAAATTAATTCGTAATCAGTATTTAAATAGTTATAATAATTAAATTTATTTAACAGGGTAAAAATAATGAAACAATATTTAGATCTGCTACAAAAAATAATGGATGAGGGAGTTGATAAAGGTGATAGGACTGGTGTCGGCACTAGGAGTGTTTTTGGTGTGCAGGCTAGATTTGATTTGGCTGATGGCTTCCCACTACTTACCACCAAGAAAATGTTTTTAAAAGCTATTATTCATGAATTGATTTGGTTTGTCAGAGGTGATACGAATTTGAAATATCTCGTGGACAATGGCGTGCGCATCTGGAATGAATGGCCTTTTCAAAAATATTTGGAAGCCAATGATTTGGCTAGTAAATATCCAAAGTATACGCCCGAGTGGGAAGAACAAATGCAAATTTATGTTGAGAAAGTAAAAACTGACGAACAGTTTGCTAAAGAGTGGGGTGACCTAGGACCAATCTATGGTAAGCAGTGGCGTGATTTTGGTGGCGTCGATCAGCTCAAAGATGTGATCGAGCGCATCAAAACCAATCCCAATGATAGGCGCATGATAGTGTCAGCTTGGAATCCGCCAGAAATACCCAAAATGGCCTTGCCGCCTTGCCATTGTTTTTTTCAATTTTATGTTGCTGATGGCAAGTTATCTTTACAGATGTACCAAAGAAGTTGCGATACTTTTTTGGGCGTACCTTTTAATATTGCTTCTTATGCTTTGTTGCTTATGATGGTGGCCCAAGTCACAGGGTTAAAGCCTGGTACTTTTGTCCATGTTTATGGTGATTTGCATATTTATCAAAATCATTTTGAGCAAGTCAAAGAACAGTTGTCTAGGGAAGCAAGGAAATTGCCAACTATGAAAATAAATCCGGCTATAAAAAATATTGAAGATTTTAAATTTGAAGATTTTACTTTAGAAAATTATGATCCGCATCCGGCTATCAAAGCGCCGATTGCTGTATAAATATGAAACAAACAACCATCAGTATCATAGTAGCTATTGCGCGTGATCGAGGTATTGGCTATCAAAATAAATTATTGGTGCATTTGCCACCAGACTTGAGGCATTTCAAAGCTATCACATCCGGACATGCTATCATC
>CAYVXP010000064.1:0-1981 GCA_964455165.1 uncultured Gammaproteobacteria bacterium | reverse complement strand
CAAAATACTTTTGAATCCATTGGTAGACCTTTGCCAAATCGAGAAAATATTATTTTATCTTTGGATAAAAATTTCCAAGCTACAGGCTGTCGGGTCTTTGATAATATGGAAAATGCTTTGGAGTTTGCCAAGCAATCAGAGCAAACAAAAAATCCAGAAAATCCAGAAGCTTTTTTTATTGGTGGTGCCTCTATCTATAAGCAAGTTATCCAACATGCTGATAAATTGTATGTCACTTTGATTGATGCGCAGTATCCAGCTGATACTTTTTTTCCAGACTATAGTGCTTTTAAAAATATTATCAAAGCAGAAGAACAAGAGCATGAAGGTCTTAAATTTAAATTTTTGGAATTAACAAAATAAATGATTATTAAAATAAAAAAATTAGTACCAGAAGCAACACTGCCACAAATTGGTAAAGTAGGTGATGCGGCTATGGATCTAGTAGCTTGTAAAGATTATGCGCTTGCCAAAGGCGAGAAAGTTTTGATTTCTACAGGTATTGCTATGGCCATCCCAGCTGGCTTTTGGGGAAATATCAGAGATCGCTCGGGACTAGCTGCGAAGCATGGCCTGCACACAATTGCTGGTGTGATTGATCCAAATTATCGTGGTGAAATATTGGTAGCCATGGTGAATCTCGGTACTGAAGATTATCAGATCAAAGCTGGTGACAGGATTGCTCAGATGTTGATTCAAAAATTTGAAGATATTGAGCTAGAGGAAAGTAGTGATTTAGAAGAAACTAATCGGGGAGAAAAAGGTTTTGGGTCAAGTGGATATTAAGTAGTAAATTTAAAATAAAAATTGTATTAAGAAAAGCGATTTTTATGAAAGAATATTTTGTTTATATTTTAGCCAGTAAGAATAATAAAGTTATTTATATCGGTATTACTGATGATTTAGTAGGAAGAGTTTGGCAACATAAAAATGATGTGATTGAAGGCTTTACTAAGAGATATCAAGTGCACAAGTTGGTATATTATGAAATTATAGAAGATGTGGCTGAAGCAATTTTGAGAGAAAAAAGAATGAAAAGATGGAAGCGTCAATGGAAAAATAATATTATAAATAAGTTTAATCATAATTGGGATGATGTGTATGATCAATTATAACAAAATGTATTATTAGATTTTGCATTTTATTTTGTCATTCCTGCGAAGGCAGGAATCTAGCTTGAGTAATTTTTTAAGCGAGATCCCGCAACAAGTGCGGGATGACAGACATAAAGTTGCGCGTTTCAGAATGACATTAGAAACATTATGCCAGGAAAATTTATTGTTTTTGAGGGCGGAGAAAAATCAGGTAAAAGCACGCAAATAGAATTGCTACAAAAATATTTGGAAAGCAAAAATTTTCAGGTAGTTTTGACGCGCGAGCCTGGTAGCAAATTATCAGCTATTACTCAAAGTATTAGAGAAATTATTTTAAATAATAAAAATACGAATTTGACGGCTCGCGCCGAATTATTATTGTTTTTAGCGGATCGCTCACAGCATGTGGCAGAAATTATCCAACCCGCTTTAGAGCGGGGTAAGATCGTCCTGTGTGATCGCTTTGATGGTTCGACTTTTGCCTATCAGGGTGCTGCTCGGCATCTAGATCTAGCAGAAATAAAATCCATGAATACTTGGGCCAAATACGGCCTAGAACCTGATTTAGTGCTATACTTAGATATAAGGCCAGAGCAAGCCATGGCAAGATCCAGAGGTGAAAAGCATGATCGATTAGATGCTGAAAATACTGACTTTCATGAAGCTGTACGCGCTGGATACCTTGAGCAAGCCAAACAAGCTAATTGGTTTAGTCTTTCGGCTCTTGGCGAAGTAGAAGAAATTTCAAAAAATATTCAACAAGCAGTAGATAAAATACTATGAGTAAATATGAAACAATCATCGGTTTAGAAATTCACTTGCAACTCAAGACCAAGAGTAAGATGTTTTGCTCTTGCTCCAATGATGGTGAAAATAAAAAAACCAAC
>CAYVXP010000063.1:0-4810 GCA_964455165.1 uncultured Gammaproteobacteria bacterium | reverse complement strand
ATATACTTCGGCACACATCCTGATCGCTTCACTGATATTTTTGGCGCCAATAGGTAAGATCATATATTCCTGAATGTCAGTGGCCCAGTTGGCATGCTTGCCACCATTCATTATATTCATCATGGGCAAGGGCAAATAATACTTAGCATCAAAATCTGGATTAAATTTGGCTAAATATTCATACAGTGGTTTTTTTTCTGCTACGGCTTGAGCGCGAGCAGTGGCTAGTGACACAGCCAAGATAGCATTGGCTCCCAGACTAGCTTTGTTCTCAGTCGCATCCAAAGCAATCATAATCTGATCAATTTTATTTTGCTCACTAGCTTCTTGGCCTACTAGGCTTTGAGCAATTTTATTTTCTATATTAGCTACCGTGTTTAAGACACCCAAGCCATTGTAACGCTTCATATCACCATCGCGTAGCTCTACTGCTTCGTAGCTACCAGTCGAAGCGCCAGATGGCACAGCGGCCGAGCCCATTGATCCGTCTTCCAAAGTGACAGTAGCTTCGACTGTCGGATTGCCACGAGAGTCTAAAATTTCTAGAGCGCTAATATTTTTTATTTTCATATGTTTACTAAAATTAATACTAAAAAGGACTATAATTATAGCAAATTATAGCCTTTGGTCAATTGAAATAATAATATAAACTGTAATACTAAGCCTTAAACTTTTTCTTATTTTTTATTAAAAATAAAAGACCAGTCACAGCTGCTACAAAACCCAACAATTGAGCGCCTGGGCTATCATCATATCCTCCGTAGAAAAATATAAATACACCAATTAATATTAGCATAGTAAAAAATAATGTATTTATTATATATTTTCTTTTATTCATATATTCAGTATAACATAAGCCTAATAAAAATATAGTCTATTTTTTGAATAAAGCTACAAATATTATAACACTGACTCATTGACAATTTCGCAAAATTATGAGATTATAGCATCTATTATTTAATAAAATATGGCTGGAGAAGTAATTTTAAGATTCGACAACGTCACTTTTGAATATTTGGAGAAAAAAATCCTTCTTGATGAAGCTTGTTTTAGTGTGCGCCAAGGTGCCAAGATCACTTTGATGGGTCAAAATGGTGCCGGTAAAAGTACTATCTTCAAACTAATCAAAGGCGATATCAAACCAAACAAAGGCAATGTCTTTATAGTCAACCAAGCTAGTATTGCTACCGCTTCACAGATGATCGACAAGGCCGATCTAGACCTCAGCATCGAAGATTACTTTGCCAAAGCTTTTGTAGAAGTACCCGGCAATATCAAAAGCCAAATCACCAAAGTCATGGAAGCCGTCAACTTGACCGTACCTCTAGACAGAAAAGTTGGTGAACTATCCGGTGGCCAACAAGCTCGCATACTCCTCGCCTTTGCTTTGATCCAAAATCCCGATATCCTACTACTCGATGAGCCAACCAACAATCTCGACAAAGCTGGTATTGATCACTTGATTGATTTTTTGATCATGTACGAAAAAACTGTGATTGTCATTTCGCATGACGCTGATTTCTTAAACTGTTTTACTGAAGGCGTTATTTATCTTGACTCTTTTACCAGAAAAACAGAAATCTATGTCGGCGACTACTACTCAGTGGTTGAGGAAATAAATAATCGTATCGAAAGAGAACGCAAAAAAAATGCTCAACTAGAAAAAGAAATCCAAGACAATAAAGAAAAAGTAAACTTCTTTGCCAACAAAGGTGGTAAGATGCGTAAACTAGCTAGTAAGCTCAAAGAAGAAATAGAAGACCTAGAAGAAAATAAAGTTGATGTGCGTCGTGAAGATAAAACTATTCGCGAATTCACTATCCCTGACCAAGGTATCACTGGCACTATCGTCACCTTGAGCTCCGTCAAAGTCATCAAAAATCACGAACCAATCGATAAAGAAGTTGATTTGATTTTACGTCAAAGAGATAGACTCTTGATCTCCGGACCCAATGGTATTGGCAAAAGCACACTCTTGCGCTCACTAGTAGATGGAAGTAATGAAGGCGCTAAAATTTTAGCTAACACTACAGTCGGCTACTACAGCCAAGATTTTGCCACACTAGATTATGAGCAAACAGTTTTCGACTCTTTGACTAGTGTCACCGCCGAAGGTACTGATATGACTACGATGCGGGCTATTGCTGCTGGCTTCCTCATCACTGGCGAGCTCATGGGTCACAAAATTTCTCATCTATCAGAAGGTCAAAAAGGCTTACTATCATTTGCTCGACTAGTCCTGATGAAACCCGGTTTACTCATCCTCGATGAGCCGACCAACCACATCAACTTCCGTCATATACCCATCATTGCCAAAGCCATCGATGAATATGAAGGCGCTATCATCCTGATCAGTCACATGCCTGATTTTGTCAAAGAGATAAAATTTACTCATCGACTAGATTTAGGAAAACTATAAAAAATAAAAACTACCAAGCGATGCGAGGTAGTTTTTTGGTAATTATTTTTTCTTTGTCTTCCAAGCCATTTTCATATAGACATCGCCTTTCTTCAGTTCCGCCAGCATTTGTTTTAGACGCTTCTGTTTGGTAGGCTCCTGTACTGCCCGATTGATCCTCGTTATATAATCATTTTGTTGGTAAGGCGGACGCGTCTTATAAAGCTCGTATAATTTACTAGCTTCCAAAGCTTTTTTCATATAAGCCGGCATAGGATGACGCGGTCTTCTGACTGGTGCTTTCATGACTAAAAAATTAATTATTACATGCCTTATTCTTCTAAAAATATATAACTATAATTTTTTAACAAAATATTTTAATTTTTCAATATCATCAAATTCACCCAATCTCCTAAAAGTACCTTTTCCGAAAGTGCTTTCTATTACACGAGCTAATAGCATAATATCTCCTTGCAGAACAGCTTTAGCAAAAATATCGAATACTTCTGATTTATCAGAATACTCCTGATGTTGCTGCATTATTTTGTCAATCAATATATCAAGAAGCTCCCTTTCCCTTCTATAACCATAACTATCAAAAATAAATTCTTGCTTCCCTTTGACTAAACCTATTTTCCTACCTACCTGTTGCGGCCAGGTATCATGCCCCTGCCCAACATAATATACATTATCATCAAAAATAAATTCTTTTCCTATTTCTTCGTCAATTTTCTTTTTATAATTTTCCTTATTTAATTCAGTTTTTGCTAAATCATCAGCAAACAATGGATTGTTCATTGATTGTGAAAAAATAGCCATCGTCAATTTTTCTGTTACTGCCTCATTTAATAATTTAAAATACCATCTTCTGGCATCACGAGAGGTAACTTCCATACCCATTCGATAATCACCAATACTTTTTTCTGTACCCTGTACTACTTGAATAGCATTATATGATTTTAAATGAATTAGCTCATGTACCGTTTTTTCAAACAAAGCAATATTAGCTGGTTGTTCAACCATAAAAACAGCTTGATCATACATTTTATAATAAGCACTAACTTGACTATTTCTCCACCATTTATCTTTTTTTATAATATGAACATTTTCCAAATAAACATCAAGTGGTTTCAAGCCATATCTCTGTAATAATTCATTAGTTAGCAGATTAGCCAAATTTATAATTTCCTCTTCCTCTACTCTTTTTTCTCTCTCTTTATCTTTTAGCTCAGCCTTATGAGGGGATTGATCTTCATAAAGAGATTTAAATTCACCTACTATATCTTGTCTAATATCATCTGACATTTTACCAACTAATTTATCAACCGCGCCAAATTTATTTGAGTGGTCATGATTTTCTGTAGACTCCGTCTTCCCTATGTCAGGTGGTTGAAAATTTTCCATATTTTTATTTTAATAAACTTTTTATTACTCCAATATAATTCTCCATTGCTTGCTCCGGAAATAATTTATGTAAATTCGTCGCTACACCCAAACGTAAATCATCACTGTTTAATAATTTTTCTAAATATCTTTCCATGATCTGATGCTGGCCTTGTTTCACTAAATAGGCGGCATTGTGCTTGGCCAAGAAAATAGCATTTTGCTCTTGGTGACTGTCAGGCATCGGTATCAAGACCAATGCCTTGGATAGCTGAGCCGCCTCAGTAATAGTCTGCATACCAGCGCGAGAAATGATCAACTCTGCTTGGTTCATCAAAGTCAACATTTCGGTGGTCACAAATTGGTGTGGAGTATAGTTTTCGGCTACTGCTTTTTGATCCCAATTTTCTGCACCCAAGATATGATGCACTGGATAAAATTTGGCTAAGTAGGGAATAAATTGTTTAGCAAACTCATTTAAACCCCGTGCTCCTAGTCCTCCACCCGTGATCAGGATAATTTTTTGCTCTGTTGGTGCCGGATTATTCATGCGCACTGGATTGCCAGTGACTATTACTTTCTTTTTATTTTTAAAATTATTTTTTTGCTCTGGGAAAGTGACAGTGATGACATTGGCTAGCGGTGCCATGAGTTTATTGGCTAGACCCACCACAATGTCTTGTTGATGTATGACAACAGGCACTCTGGCAAACCAAGCTGCCCAAACTACTGGCACAGCCACAAAGCTACCAGCCGTCAATATCAAATCTGGTTTCTCCTTACTGATAATGCCTAAACTTTTCCAAAAACTTATTTTCAATTTGAAGACATCAAGAAAATTAGCCCAAGAAAAATAACGACGCAACTTACCAGTGTTTAAAGTGATATAAGGAATACCGCTGGCTTTTATTATTTTTAGCTCTGGCCCAGCCGGACTGCAGACAAATAAATAATCAGCCGGAAAGGCTTTGGCAATAGCCAAAAGCGGACTAACTGATCCCAAAGTCCCACCGCCCACTAATAAAATTT
>CAYVXP010000062.1:0-4870 GCA_964455165.1 uncultured Gammaproteobacteria bacterium | reverse complement strand
ATGACAAAAAAATAAGGATTGGCATCGAGCGTCAGCATGTCGAGGAAGACTCCCACAAAAATATTCATACCAAAAATGAAACATTAGTAGATTTTAATCGAGCTGGTACGCCACTAGCGGAGATTGTGACCAAGCCAGATTTTCGAGATCCATCGCAAGCCAAAATATTTGCTCAGGAGCTTCGTCTAATTGCCCGCTATCTCAATGTTTCTGATGCTGATATGGAAAAAGGTCACATGCGCTGTGATGCTAATATTTCTTTGCGACCAAAAGGTGATACCAAGCTTTATGCTAAGACAGAAATTAAAAATATTAATTCTTTCAAATCATTAGAAAAAGCTTTGCTTTATGAAGTAGAGCGTCAGACCAAACTGTGGGATCAGAAACAAGCGCCAAAAATTACTACTACTCGTGGCTGGGATGATGACAAATTAGTGACTGTCGAGCAGAGGACCAAAGAGGGCTTGGGTGACTATCGCTATTTCCCAGAGCCTGATTTGCCACCACTTATTATTGATAAAGAAATTTTAGATTTTGCTAAACAAAATTTACCAGAGCTACCGCTAGCCAAGCAATTTCGTTTTCGGAAAGAATATGGTCTCAATGCCGAAGAAGCAAGATTTTTGGTCAGTGAAAAATTTTGGTCAGGCTATTATGAACAAGTGATGAGTGAATTACGCGTTTGGCTCTGTCGTGATGAGAAGATTCATCCTGATAGTGATGAGGCTGATAAAATCTGGGAATTGCACAAGGCCAAATTTGCTAGGCTCACTTTCGCTTGGTTGAGTAATGAATTGTTTAAATTATTGGGTAATTATTCTGATTTTCATAAAACAAAAATCAGCCCGGAAAATATGGCTGAATTGATAAAATTAATTTATCAAAAGAAAATAAATAATCCGAGTGCGCAAAGCATCTTGGCTAAGATGGTAAAAACGGGTGATGATCCATCGGTTTTAGCCGAGAAGATGGACATAGCCCAGATCGATGATGCTGGTACACTGGAAGATATGGTGATGAAAATCATCATGCTACATCCTCAGCAAGTAGAGCAATATCGCTCAGGTAAAATAACTCTCTTGCAGTTTTTCTTGGGACAAGTGATGAGAGAGAGTAAGGGTAAGGCTAATCCGCAAAAAGTAGAGGAGATAATAAAAGATAAATTGAAATAATTTAAAAAACATTTACTTTATACTGTCATTCCTGCGCCCTTCGGTCCCGAGACCTCAGGGTCGAGGGAAAGGCAGGAATCTTGTTTGGGTAATTTTGTAAGCTAGATCCCGCAACGGGTGCGGGATGACAATGAGGTAAATGTTTTTTTATTTTAGAAACTTATTTATCTCTTTTTCTATATCAGCTAGTGTTAAGTTCCACTGTATTTTGATGCCTTGTTTTTCCATGCGACGAAACCAAGTCATCTGGCGCTTGGCGTAGTGTCGAGTATTTCTTTTTATTAACTCAGTAGCTTCTTCTAGGTTGATAAAGCCATCTAGATATTGGATGATTTCTTTGTAGCCAATGCCACTCAAGGCGTGACTCTGTTTGTCTTGATATTGGGCATAGACTTTTTTCACTTCGTCTATGAGGCCTGTGGCTATCATCTGCTCCACACGCTGATCAATTTTTGTGTACAGCGTTTCGCGCTCTGGGTCTAGTCCAAAAACTAAATACTCAAAAGGGCAGTCTTCTGTTTTTTGATCATTTTTTAGACTGGCTTTGAAAGCCAAAGTGTACTCTAAAGCTCTCAAAACACGAACTTTATTTTTGGTATCAATGCTGTTTAAAATCTCGGGGTCAGAAATTTCTAATTGCTTGATCAATTGCTCCAAAGTATAGTGCTCTAATTCTTTGCGTAAAGTCAGGTCAGTTTTGGGAATTTGATAATTTTGTAAAATAGAGGACAGGTATAGTCCAGTGCCGCCACAGATGATGGGCACTTTATGATTTTTATTTATTTCTTCAATAGTCTTGAAAGCCGCTTCTTGCCAGTCGTGGAGAGAATAGTCTTGGTCAGGCTTGATGACATCTAGGAGATGGTGAGTGATGCCGTCAGTTTCTGCTGGTGTGACTTTGTTGCTACCAATGTTTAATTCTTGATAGACTTGTCGGGAGTCAGCCGAAATGACTTCGCCCTTAAATTTTTTGGCAATATCAATAGCCAAGGCCGATTTGCCAGAAGCAGTCGGACCAAGGATGACTATGATTTTTGGTTTATTTTTTGTCATTTAAATTTGCTTCCACGCCCCAATTTAAAGCTTTAATTATTTTTACCTGATGGAAGCTACCAACTTTTATAGCTTTTTTGCTAGTTATTTTAACGGTCGTATAGTTGGCGAGCTTGCCTAAGTTAAGGTAAGTTTGGCCGATTTTTTTATTCTGGTCAATCAAGACTAATGATGTTTGGCCAACTAATTTTTTGTTAAAAGCTAGGGATTGTTTGCCTATGAGCTTATTAAGTTCTTGCCAGCGTTTTTTCTTTTCTTCTTTTTTTACATCGTCTTTGAACATTTTAGCAGCGGCAGTTCCTACCCTAGGTGAATATTGAGCAAAGTAGGCGGTGTTGTAGTTTACTTCTTTTACTAAGTCTAAAGTTTCTTTAAACTGTTTGGTTGTCTCGGTCGGGAAGCCGACAATGATATCAGTCGAGATAGCCATGTCAGGAATGCTAGTGCGTATTTTTTCTATTAATTTTTTGTAATGAGTGATAGTGTAGTGACGATTCATTTTTTTGAGGATCACATCAGAGCCAGACTGCACGGGTAGATGGAGGTAGTGAGTCAGGTTTTTAGCATTTTTCATCACAGCGATCAAATCATCAGACATATCATAGGGGTGGCTAGTCAAAAATTTTAGCCAAAAATTGTTACCTAATTTATCTATTTTTTTTAGTAGCTCAGGAAATTTTATTTCATCCTTTATATCTAGTCCGTAGCTATTTACATTTTGACCCAGTAAAATTATTTCTTTGTAATTTTTTTTAAGTTAATCTTTTACTTCAGCGATAATATCTTTGCTCGGGCGAGAGGTCTCACGGCCACGAGTATGGGGTACCGCACAGTAGGTGCAAAATTTATTACAGCCAGTCATGATCGGCACATAGGCGCGATAGTCAGAGTAGTAGCTAGGATCAATACTAAAAAATTCTGGCAAGGCTAATTTTTCTTCTGGTACAATATTTTGTAAATCTTTGCTCAAATTTTCTAGATGATTGATATCAATAAACAAATCAAACTTGTCGGCTAGTTTTTTGCGGTCAGCCGGCAAGACACAACCAGACAGTAGAGTGACTAGTGGTTTTTTTTCTTTGACTATTTGCCATTCGCGTAGCTTGCCGTAGATGCGATCCACCGCTGCTTGGCGGACCGAGCAGGCAATTACACCGACTAGGTCAGCGTCTGATTCATCTTTGCTTTCCTCGTAGCCGAGATTTTTCAAAACCGTAGCCAAGCGTTCAGCATCAGATATGTTCATCTGACAGCCAAAGATGATGAGATGAAATTTTTTTTTATTTTTTCCCATTAGATTACTTCGTTGTCATGCGAGCCAGACTCTATTTGTCCGGAGTGAGTGATGCGGATAAATTCAGCATTGGTTCTGAGCTCATTTAGGTTTCTAGCATTACCATAGCTCATGCCAGAGCGGAGACCACCGATAAAAGTATTAATGACATTTTGCACTGGTCCGCGATAAGGGACGCGAGCCTCGATGCCCTCTGGTGTGATTTGATTTATTTTTTCTTTGGCATCGGGCCTGGATAGAGCAGCGGTAAGTGATGCCATGCCACGAGAGATTTTGTATTGACGGCCTTTGTAGTTGAGAGTTGGTCCTGGTGTTTCCTCAGTGCCAGCAAATTGACCACCAATCATGACAGCGTCAGCGCCAGCAGCCAGGGCTTTGACTAGATCGGCTGGTTGCTTCACACCACCGTCAGCAATCAATGGTACGCCAGCTGCTTGGCAGATCGGAGCGATATTAAAGATAGCGGTCAATTGGGGTACGCCAAAACCAGTAGTGATTCTAGTAGTGCAGATCGAGCCTGGTCCAATGCCGACTTTGACAGCTTGGACACCAGCCGCGATCATATCTTTGGCGGCACTGGCTGTTGCAATATTGCCACCAATGATATTTATATTCGGATAAGTGTTGCGAATTTGTTCGATGGAGCGCAGAGCGTTGACTGAGTGACCATGAGCAATATCCATGACTAGGACATCTACTTCGGCTTCGATCAAAGCTTTGGCGCGCTCTAAAAATCCATCTCGGACGCCAATAGCGGCGCCGACTAACAATCTACCTTTGCTATCTTTGCTAGCTTGGTGATTGTTGAGATTGCGACTGATGTCAGTAGCAGTGATCAGACCCATGATATTAAAATTTTCATCGACTAGAGGTAGCTTTTCAATCTTATAAGTCTTCATCAAGTTTTTAGCTTCCTCAGGACTGACTGATGGGGCAGCCGTGATGAGTTTGCTTTTTGGTGTCATGAGCTCGGACACTAGCGCACTATCGTTGTAAGCAAACAACATATCACGATGCGTAATGATGCCGAGTAATTTTTTACCATCGTCAGTGACTAAAAAACTGGTGCAGTTGAGCTCAGCGATTTTGGCTTTGACATCAGCTAGAGTATTGTTGGAATGAATAGTAAAAGGATTGTCGATAATGACATTTTGTTTGCGTTTGACACGACTGACTTCTTTGGCTTGAGTTTCAATATCACAAAAACGATGGATAATACCAATACCGCCAGCTAAACTCATAGCAATAGCCATACGACTCTCCGTGACAGTGTCCATGTTGGCACTGACTAATGGTATTTTGAGTGAAATATTTTGGGTGAGCTTGGTAGTGATATCGACATCTTGTCGGG
>CAYVXP010000061.1:3970-4971 GCA_964455165.1 uncultured Gammaproteobacteria bacterium | reverse complement strand
GTTTGTTCATCGAAAAATACACCGGACACACCTTCACTGACAGTCTCTAGGGCGCCACCGGCCCTGAGTGCAATCACTGGACGTCCAGAGGCCATGGCCTCCAAAGCAGTGATACCAAAATCTTCAATCTGCGGATAGATAAATGCTTTGCAGTGCGATAAATAATAATTTCTTTTTTCATCAGATAATTCACCCAAAAATTCTATATTATTATTGGCCAATTTTTTTAACTTGGATAATTCTGAACCTGAACCAATTATTTTCAAAGGTAATTTCAAATTGTTAAAAGCCTTGATAGCTAGATCAACCCGCTTATATGGGCGCAGTCGACTGACAATAAGATAATAATCCTCTACTTCATTAGAGATTTTAAAATCATTGACTTTAATAGGCGGATAGATAATCTCGGCTTGTCTTCTGTACTGCTTCTCTATTTTAGTAGCAATATGTTTAGAAATAGTGATAAAATGATCAACTTTTTGAGCTTTGTCAAAATCCCATTTTTTGAGCTTATCTAATAATTCTGGCCACAATATTTTTAATAACCTACCTTCTGGTAAATTATCAAGATATTCTTCTTTGTCTTCCCATAGATATCTAGTCGGTGCATAACAATAGCAAACATGCTTGACACCTTGGCCCTTGCCGATGCCTTTGACTAAACCAGAGCAAGAGCTAATCAAAATATCAGCGTTTTCCACTTTAGTCTTTTCCCAAATTCTTGGCATCAAAGGTAAGCAATATTTAAAAAGACTTTTCTTGGCTGGAATATTTTGTAGTGAGGAATTAATAATCCTATCCTGAGGCAATAACTTGGCAGTAATTTTTTTTACATTAATCAATGTATATATCATAGCCGCGGGAAAAATATTGGCTAGAGTCGCCAATACCCGCTCAGCTCCACCCACTTGAAATAAGTGATCGTGAGCCAAAGATATTTTTTGATCAATATTATTAACAGGCCTCATCTTTTTTGAAAAGTGCTTTTGGTGTTTTTAATA
>CAYVXP010000061.1:1578-3960 GCA_964455165.1 uncultured Gammaproteobacteria bacterium | reverse complement strand
AAAATAATCAAATCTAATAATATAGACCAATTCTCAATATAAAATATATCCAATTTTGCTTCTTCGCTAAAAAGTAACTTAGACCTACCAGAAACTTGGGCCATACCAGTGATACCTGGCTTGATAGTCAATAATTTCCTATAACCCCTCTGATATTCAGAAACTTCTTCTGGCTCATGAGGACGTGGACCGACCAAACTCATCTGCCCAGCCAAGACATTGAATAGCTGTGGTAGCTCATCTAGACTAGTACGTCGCAAAAATTTACCAAAAGGTGTCACCCGCGGATCATTTTTCATCTTAAACAAAGGTCCGTCAGGGCGTTCGTTTAAATTCTTTATTTCACTCTTCATGAGGTGGGCATCTTTGACCATGGAGCGAAACTTATACATTTTGAATATCTTGCCTTTTTGACCAACGCGCCCTAGCTTCACAATGACTGGACCAGCTGAAGTAAAAATAACACCAAGAGCAATAATTAATAATAATGGCGATAACACAATAATAAAAAATATGGCTAGGAAAAAATCAAAAGCTCGCTTATAAACTCGGCGCCAACCATCCAAAGGAGTGCCCTTGATCTCAATCAATGGCAAACCTAAAATACTGTTGAGCTCCAAATTCAAACTCTGGGCTTGAAATAAATTAGCCACATATTTGAGATTGATATGGTTTTCCTGACAAAAAGTAAGCAAATCTAAAGCTTCATCCTTATCCATACTTGAATCAGTCTGAATAATATATTCAACTTTTTTTTCTTTAATAAAAGCCTTATAATCACCTAATTCTTTTATTTGAGCCAGATTATTATATTGAGCAACTATTTTATAACCTAAAGTTTTATTTTTATTATAAGCCTCAATAATAATATCGGTGTCATTAGCCTGACCAATAATAATCACCGGTGATAGTCCGCGCCCTTTTTTCAAGAAATAATTTTTAGTCAGTATCACTATGACCCTGACCAAAAGTAAATAAATAATAGCCAGCACCCAAGCTGTCACAATAATAAATCTGGAAGAAAATAATTCTCTTTGAAAGAAAATAGCCAAAATCAAAAAAATCACTGCCGTAGAAACACCAGAAATAATCCGCGGTAATTCACTAGCTATTTTTTTGGAGCGCATGGCATAAAAACCACTGAGCGCAAAGACTAAAATCGCCAGCAGGCCAATTTGCAAAATAATATGAAAATACTCAGAAAAAACTAACTCAAAGTTGGCTGGACGAATCTGGATAATACCAGCTGAAAAACGAATGTAATAAGCAGAAATGGCTGCCAAAACAACCGTCAGATAATCAATCGGCACTAAAGCGATATTTATAATAAAATCAGCTTTTTTCATAGTTTTTACTTACTTTATAATAACAAGATTAGCTAAATTAGTAAACCCGAAATAATAGTATAATTTACTATTAAAAAAATGGATATTTAGCAATAACCATTTTTTAAAAGTCTAAACAATCTTATAAGCCGAATTCTGTACTCCGCAAGCGGAGTGACGATCATCTATCTAGGTCCATGATTGCTCATGGGCTCAAGCGGTTTACCCGCCCATCGATTTCTCTCAGGGCCTATTTAACCTTTCACCGAGTAGAGTTTACCTCATTTAGCTTGTCACCAAGCTAACGTGTCAGCTGATTATCTGACAATTTCACCCTTATCATCCATAGCCGAAGCTATGAATAAAGGAATATTTTCTGTTGCACTTGTCTTGACTATGGGTCACCCCAGAGCCAGTTGACGTTATCAACTACCCGCCCCGCAAGCGGAGCCAATGGTGTTCGGACTTTCCTCCCTCCTGCAAGCAGGACGGCGATCATCTGGATTATTTAGACCACAATATAATACAATAAAAGTTAATTTTTGTCAACTTATTTAACCCTCTCGTAAAGAAAATAATTTTGCGGAGCAAACTGCAAAAGAGAAATGGAAATTTGTGTGAGCGAAATAAATAAAAATTATTTTTTATATTCTTCTAGCTTATTATTAAAATTTTTACATTCAGTTATTACACTTTCTACATTTAAACATTCTTCAAGTGGTTGCTGAAAATCTCCACTAGACATATCTAGTAGTTTTTGGTTTTGAAGAATCGTATAGTCACCATTATTAGGGTCTTTTTCATGTGCAGTAATTTCTACATATAAGCAAGAGTTTGTTTTAGGGCTATAAAATATTTGATCTAAATATGGTTTAAAATTTAGATCTCCAAGTTCTTCAAATTTTTGTATCAATCCATCTTTATAGGATAAACATTTTTCATTATTTACAAATAGGTCATTTTGCTTTTTTTGTTCTTTTGAAGGTAAATAAACAAAGAAATAATAACTTAGAGATAATAAGATTATTAAAATTATTGTTGTGATGATTTTTTTCAT
>CAYVXP010000061.1:0-1568 GCA_964455165.1 uncultured Gammaproteobacteria bacterium | reverse complement strand
TTATATTTTTTAAATAATTTTATATAATTACTAAATTGAATTTATGAAACTAGGGTCGCCAAATAAATTTATGAAGCTCTGAATGTCAGTTTCAGGATATATTTTTTTTAAGCTTTGTTGAAGATATATAGTATCAAATTTTTTTGGGTATTCATCTAATAAATGCAGCTGAACTTTTGATGGACCATAAGCATAATCTTTAAAAGTTTTTTCTGTCTCAAAAAAAGGAGATGTTATGGTAATTGTATTTGGGGCAACTTTTTTTCTAAGTTGATTTTTCATGTCAATTATTTCATTTTCAGAACTTTCATCAAAAAAGGTATGAATATTATCAAAAAAAGTCGAATCTATTACTCCGTTCTCATTAACACTAAGTATAAAAGTTTGATAATTTCCAGACCGACCATTATAATACTCTTCATTATATTGAAACCAGTTTACACCCAATACCCCACCACCACTATTTTCTTCACCACCGATTTCGTATAAACTGGTTTTACCCAATATAAATTTTAAAGGGATAGTCTCAATAGTAATTTCCGGATTAAAACCACTATTAAGCAATGTGACCGAGTATGCAACTACCTTAGCATCCTTGTTTGTGATAGCAGTTATTGCACAGTAATAATTTATAAAAACATACTCCTTAAAATTTTCAGTAGTAACATTTGAGTTTTCTATAATGTTATTTCTTGCTTCCATATTATTACCTACTGTATCGATTTTATGTGAAATATAAAACCAAATAGCAGACGTGATAAGTCCTAATATGATAATGCCAAAAATTGTATCCTGAAATTTGGGACGACTCCTTTTTATGGTTTTTGAAGTTCTGCCCATCTATTTTCGTTCAATAATATACTCAAAACTCTCTCTGGCGCACTTGGCCCAAGAAAATCTCTTGACTCGAGCAAGACCGGCAGCGCTAAGTTGTTTGCCTAAATTTTCATCAGTGCTTATTTGATTAATAGCTTGGCTAATATTTTCAATTTTATTGGGATCAAAATATATTGCACACTCGCCCGCTACTTCACGTAAAACTGGCAAATCAGAACATATAATCGGTACACCACAAGCCATGGCCTCTAGAAGCGGAATACCAAAGCCTTCAAACTTTGAAGGAAAAACAAAAGCACTAGCCGCGCCCATCAAACGTACATAATCTTTTTGGCTCACATAGCCCAAAATAAAAATATTAGATTTGATACTTGGGTCATTGGCTAGCTCATTTATCTCATCAATGCCGTAGCGACCAGCTGAGCCAGCTAGTACTAGAGGCCAATGCTGATTAGACATTTTATAGGCACGCAAAAGATTTTGGATATTTTTCTTGGTTTCCAAACGACCGATGTACAAAATAAAATTGGTTGGCAAATCAAATTTGTTTCTTATCTCCTCTTTTTCTTGGGCTGACAAAACTTGAAACTGCTGATCATCAAAACCCAGATAAACTACTTTTATTTTATTAGCAGCTTGAGGAAAATAATACAGCACATCTTTTTTGGTGGCCTCTGATGGCACTAAGATCTTATAAGCCTGCTTGATACCAAAATAATGAGATAGTCGAT
>CAYVXP010000060.1:0-4985 GCA_964455165.1 uncultured Gammaproteobacteria bacterium | reverse complement strand
GCTGGTCGCCAAATAATAAAAACATTTTTGGTACCTGAAAAAAAACGAGCTGACGCTTACAATTTTATCAGAGAAAAAATAACTCTAGGCCAACAAGCTTTTGTCATCTGCCCGCTCATTGATGAGAGTGACAAATTGGGCGCCAAATCTGTCACCAAAGAATACGAAAAATTAAAAAATGAAATATTTCCCGATCTTAATATCTCCATGCTCCATGGTCAGATGCCGAGTGAAGAAAAAAATAGCATCATGGCTGATTTTAAAGCCAAAAAAAATTCTATCATGGTCGCCACCTCAGTCATTGAAGTTGGTGTCGATATACCAGATGCTACGCTAATGGTCATAGAAAGTGCGGAAAGATTTGGTCTATCCCAGCTTCATCAATTTCGTGGCCGAGTAGGTCGTAATGCCCTGGAAAGTTTTTGTTTACTTTTTACTAGTGACCCAAATAAACAAAATACCAAAAGATTACAAATTTTAGCCACTGAAAATGATGGCTTTCAACTAGCTGAGCTAGATCTAGAGCTACGTGGTAGTGGCGAAATATTTGGCACAAAACAAACCGGCCTCATGGCTCTACGTATTGCCAAGCTGAGCGATACTATCTTAATCAAAAAAGCCCAAGATTGGGCTAGAAAAATTATCAATAATAAAAAATATTATTCTCAAACTCAAGTCGCTAAACTACTAGAAGACTTGAAAACTGAAATGCACTTGGAGTAGACCTCAACCTTCGAGGTTAAATTCTTCTTCTATGGCATCCACATAAGATAAATATTGTGGAATATGGCGACTATACCCTTTAAAATCTACCAAGTAATCTTTATCCACAATTTTTTCTTTTTTCTGCACCAAATAATTATGATGTGAAGTGTAAAACCAATCATTTGGTTTTTTTGTTATTTTATGCTTAATATGGTTCAAATTTATATAATTGATCAAAATTTGCAGATAATTATCATCAGCAACTAATTTTGATCTAAACGGACCTTGGAAAATTCTACCACTATGGTCTTTATTTAAATTAAAATATTTTGTATAAGAATTAGCTAAAATAGAGATAAATTTGGCTATGGCCGGAAAATTAACCTTCGAGGTTGATTCTGGCTCCTTAAGCAAAAAATGAAAATGATTTGGCAAAATGCAATAAGCTAATATTTTAATATCTGTTTTTTCTTTAAAATACAACATTTTATTAACAAAATATTCATAATCTTTTTCTGTATAGAATATGGTCCTTTTTTCTACTGCCCTATTATAAACATGATAAAAATTATTAGGGTAAATATTTCTAGGTTTATTTGGCATAAAAAAATAAGGTTAATTTAACTTAAATCGACCTTATGCAACCAAAATTGGTTGATAAAATCGCCTTTCTTTATACTAAGCCTAGTACGACATAATTATCCTGTCAACTAACAACCTTCGAGGTTAATTAACCTCGAAGGTTGTTTTGAAAACAGAAATGCATTTGGAATAGTTCAAAAAATAAAATTACCACTCACGATTACCATCCATGGCCCCATCCCAACCAAGTGAAGCTTTGCACTCAGTCAATAGTCTTTCTGGTGATCCGCCACCACAAATCCAAACACAACTATTCTTAAAATTTTTATTGCCAAAAATAGCATAACGATAATTTGAAAATCCTCCACCAAATAAATCAGTCGCGCAACAGTGCACATTAAAACTAGAGTCAGCTGCTGTATCGTTAGTAAATATAGTAAAATCATCTTGCGTTATACTACATTTTTCTTGAATAATACATTTATTACTCTCCCACTTACAGATACCAGAAAGTGCTGTGCAAGAAGTTGCCTCTTTTTTTATAGAGCAAGCTGGCTTAACATTCACCGTGCCATCAACACAAGCTGCTTCATTAATAGTGGTAATAAAGTTATCTGCTTGCCAATGACACCTTGTATCTGGACAAGTTGGCTCTGTCTTATGTAGCGCACAAGGTATATCTGCTAGCTTTGTGTCAATAGAGTTAAATGATATTAAATTTTTACTAATCAAAGATAACAAAAGATAGCCGCCAAATAAAATAACCAAACCAATCAAAGTACCATTTATTTTTTCTTTGGCTTGGGATATTTTACCAGAATTGCCGCCAGCTAGTAGCCACTGCCAACCGGCATAAACCAACATAAACATCGCTACAATCCCAGAAAAAATACCACCATAGCGATAAACTCCTTTTATATACTCGGCTAAAGATGAACCATCAACAGGGAATGACTGACCTGCCTGATAGAGACCAGGGATGCTTATCGATGGCGTAAAGCATATCTTGCCATCGGGACAATTATCAGCAGCTAAAACAGTACTAAAAAATAAAAAAATTGAAGTAAAAACTAAAAATAAAATTATTTTTTTATATTTCATAAAAAATGCTATTATTTATTAGTAAAGTGCCACCATTCACGTACCACATCTTTTTTAAATCCAGCATTTACCATAATTGTTTTTAAATCATCTTGAGCCTGGTACAAATTTGGTACAGCTGCACAAGCATCTGGACTAGTTGGTGAGGTGCAATTATGAGCCTCGTCAACATATAGGCAAGTATCCATACTTCCATTATTCTTTTTAGCACAAATATCAACCGCTATACCCTGCATATGCGAAGACTTCTCACAATCAGGTGGTGAAGCTAAATTGCATTTTCCACAAGCACCAGCTGGACAAGGATTACCATTCTTGACAGTCATATAACAATCATACAAAAATTGTTGATACACAGAATCCCGCAAGGCTCCATTAATAACCAGAGTGTAGCCTAGGCTATCAGCATTTGATTTTGCTACTAACAACTTACTAATTGTCTCACCAGTTAGCCTGGGATCTTTACATTCTGCTTGGTTAATAATAATTCCTGGCACGTTAATTGCTTTGACCATAGAAGCTGAGGGGCATAGACCAGTGGAGTTAATATTTTTGGCGCTACAAGTACCTTTTACTGAGGGGTCTTGCGCTATTTGATCAGTAGTGGCCGGTGTCCAAAGACATTTATTCTTGGTACACTCAGTCGGATCTGCAATAATTGCACATATCTCTGCTCTATTGGGTAGAGTAGCATTTAGTGACTTGAATGATATCAAATTGGTACTAATCACTGAAAGTAAAAGATAACCACCAAAAAGAAGGGCTAAGCCAATCAGAACACCGTTAATCTTTTCTTTGGCTTGGGATATTTTCCCAGAATTACCGCCAGCGAGTAGCCACTCCCACCCAGCGTAGACTAGCATGAACATGGCCACAATCCCCGCGAATATACCACCGTAGCGATAGACTGCCACAATATAATTACCCAGAGTATCACCAGTAACTACAATTTTTTTGGTAAATATACTATTCGGTATATTGATACTAGGCTTAAACTCTATGCCCTTAATTTCTACTTTTGCGTCTTTAGTAGTTTCACTCTTAACAGCTGTTTGAGCAAATATAAAAACTGGAAAAACTAGCAGTATAAAAAAATAAGAAATAATAAAAAACTTTTTTAACATTTATTTTAATCTAATACTCTGTAAAGTCCCGCTATTTTTATCCATAAAATACAAGGTAGTGCCGTCAGCTGATACCGTCAGATTGTAGCCGGAATAAGCACCCTCTGCACCCACTGGACTAGCTAGTAGTGTCTTGACGCCAGAGCTCAAATCTACTCGATAAAAATTGTCTGGATACTGATAAGAAATCTCTGGATAAATACCAGCTCCTCGTGGTAAACCCTGTGGCACGGCACAAAACATAGTAGCATCATCAGTATAGGTGCATTTTTCTGGCCAAGTATTTACATTGAGCGATACTTTCAGCTCGCCCATTTCTCCGGTCTTACCACTGGTCACCCAAAGATTTGGTAGATAGTCAGTCTGACTATTATAGACGCTATAAACCAAAGAGTTGCCATTTGGTGACCACTTGGAACTAAAGCCAGAACCAGCCACCTCAAAGGCTTGCAATTGTTCGCCATTAAAACCAATTGGGTAAACCATTTGGCGTAAATTATCAATACTTTTTTCGTGTAGAGCAGCGACTTGATTATCAGGTGAAATAGCAATTTGTGTACTGTATGATTTATCACCGAGTTTTTCTATCAAGGCTAAACCTGAGCCATCGTCTTTGGCTGCTACAATCCAATTGTTGTCTGTGTCATTTTGACTAGCATCACTAAACCACTTGGCAGCGATAGCGTCACCCTGTTTACTAAAAGAAAACTCCTGCATTTCTTGAGGAATGGTTGTTTGTTTTTTATCTTTAAAATTATACAAAACATTGACACCATCTGGATATTCTATAATGGCTTTTTCGCCACTATTACTCCAAGTGACGCCAGAGACACCATAAAATAATTTGTCACTCAACAATTCTAATTGACCATTAGCATTGATCTTAAAAAATTGTTGTTTTGTCTGATCATAAAAACTCACCCCGCTATTATTTTTACTCAAACCAATGACTGGATCACTGATTACTTTATTCACTTCGGTCAAACCACCATTGGCAACTTTGGAAACTTTACTAGAGTCAAACTGCTGACCAGGCAAGCTAGGAATAGTATTTTGATTATTATCAGTAGTCTGTGGAGTGCCAGTAGCAATATTTGGTAAAGTACCACCGTTATTATTAGTATCACCTGGTTGAGTCGTAGGGGTTGAGCGAAAAAATACCCAATACAAAGCAAAACCTAAACCAACAATGGTTAGTATAAATATCGCTACTGCTAATATTTTTTTAATATTCATCCGGTTAAAAATTTAGATAATTAAATTTTATTTTCCCAATAAGCCATCCCAAAAACCATTCCAGAAAATAGAAATTATATTTCCCACTATACTGGTAGGATTTTCAAAAATCTCAATCATCAGGGTGATACCTAAAATTATCACATCAATGAGAATAGAAACTATAATTAAACAAATTAGCCATAATATCGTCTCGCCTAAGCCCAATTTTGGTATCAACTTGGAGCCCATCATGTT
>CAYVXP010000059.1:3351-4995 GCA_964455165.1 uncultured Gammaproteobacteria bacterium | reverse complement strand
AAGTGTAAAAAAGCTGGCATCAAGCCAATCATCGGCGTCGAAGCCTACATAGCTACTGGCTCACTGACCGATCGCAACTCCAAAGACAAGCCTTATCACCTCATATTACTCGCTGAAAACAACG
This sequence comes from uncultured Gammaproteobacteria bacterium, assembly GCA_964455165.1. Classification (GTDB taxonomy): domain Bacteria; phylum Patescibacteriota; class Patescibacteriia; order UBA1558; family GWA2-36-10; genus CALMZN01. The sequence continues at coordinate 4,871 of CAYVXP010000059.1, read as the reverse complement.
AGGGCTACAAAAATTTATTAAAACTAACTAGCATCGCTCACCTGGAGGGATTTTATTATAAACCGCGCGTTGACTGGGAAACTCTCAAAAAATATTCTAGTGGCCTACTAGCAGCTACTGCCTGTCTCGGTGGTCCCCTAGCTAGACATATTTTGGCTCGCCAAAATGAGACAGCTGAAAAAAATCTCCAAACGCTACTAGATATTTTTGGGAAAGATAGATTATTTATCGAGCTCCAAAGCCGGCACAATGCCGAACAAGGCATAGCCAATCAGGGCATGATAGCCTTGGCTAGAAAATATCAAGTGCCTTTGATAGCTAGTAATGATATCCACTATATCAAAAGTGAAGACAACCAAGCTCAAGATATCTTGCTCTGCATCCAAACCAAACAAAAACAATCCGACCAAAATCGCATGTCCTACCTTGGTGAGGATTTTTCTATGTTCAATGAGGAAAAAATGCGCAGTTTGTTTCCTGATACTCCAGAAATTATTGACAACTGTAATAAAATTGCTGAGCGTTGTGATGTGGAAATAGAACTAGGCAAAATCCAATTACCAAAATATGATTTGCCAGATGGTGTCACTCCCGAGCACGAGCTAGAAAGACTCTGTCTAGTAGGCGTCGAAAAAAGATACGGAAAAAAGCTAATCGATCTACCAAAAAATATAGACGAGCGACTCAACTACGAACTATCTATCATTGAACGCACTGGCTACGCTGCTTATTTTTTGATTGTCCAGGACTTTGTCAATTGGGCCAAGAACAACAAAATCATCGTCGGCCCAGGTCGTGGCTCAGCAGCAGGCAGCTTGGTCTCCTTTCTCATCGGTATCACCAATATCGATCCTATCAAATATGATTTGTTGTTTGAAAGATTTTTGAATCCTGATCGTGTCTCGATGCCTGATATCGATATGGACTTTGCTGACACCGGACGTGACGCTGTCATTAATTATGTCGAAAACAAATACGGCAAAGACCATGTCGCGCAAATCATTACTTTTGGAACCATGGCGGCACGTGCTGCTATCCGTGATGTGGGCCGCGTACTTGGCTACAGCTACAGCTACTGCGATCAGATCGCCAAGATGATACCGATGTTTATGTCGCTCAAAGAAACATTGGCCACAGTCGAAGAGCTGAAAAAAATCTACAACGAAGACCCAGAGGCCCAGAGACTACTAGATATGGCCAAAAAACTGGAAGGTCTAGCTCGCCACACCTCTACTCATGCTTGCGGTGTCTTGATCACCAAAGATCCACTGGTCAACTACGTGCCAATCCAATACGCCAGTTCTGATGACAAAACTATCATCTCCCAGTATTCTCTCCACCCCATCGAAGATCTTGGGCTTTTGAAGATGGACTTTTTGGGACTCAAAAACTTGACCATCATCGAGCAAGCCATGGCTGTCATCGAGGCTACCAAAGGCATCAAAATAGATCTAGACAATATCCCGCTCAATGACAAGGCAAGTTTCGAACTACTTCAGCGTGGAGAAACTACTGGCGTC
>CAYVXP010000059.1:0-3341 GCA_964455165.1 uncultured Gammaproteobacteria bacterium | reverse complement strand
AAACAACTAGTACCCACCGAGCTAGAAGATATCATCGCTATGGTCTCGCTCTATCGCCCTGGTCCTATGGAGTTTATCCCCGACTTTGTCGAAGGCAAACATGGTCGCAAAAAAATCAACTACCTCCATCCTCGCTTGGAACCAATTTTGAAAAATACCTACGGCATCGCCATCTACCAAGAGCAAATCATGCGCATCGCTCGCGACTTGGCTGGCTTTAGCTATGGCCAAGCTGATGTCTTGCGTAAAGCTGTAGGTAAAAAAAATAAAGAACTCCTGCAAGAGCAAGAAGCCGCTATGATTAGTGGCATGGTGGACAATGGTATTGATAAAAAAACGGCGGAAAAAATCTGGGAATTTATTTTGCCTTTTGCGCGCTACGGCTTCAATCGTTCACACGCGGCTTGCTATGCCATGATCGCCTACCAGACTGCCTACTTGAAAGCCAATCATCCAGAAGCTTTTATGGCAGCGCTCCTGACCTCTGACCAAAACAATATCGATCGTATCACTATCGAGATCAACGAATGTCGTAAGATGGGCATAGAAGTATTGCCACCTGATATCAACGAAAGTTTTAGTGACTTTACTGTAGTCATGAGTCAAGATCCAAAAGTCAGAAATAAAATGCGCTTTGGTCTCAAGGCTATCAAAAATGTCGGTGAACATATAGTCAAAGAAATAATCCGTGAAAGAAAAGAACAGGGACCATACAAATCACTAGAAGATTTTTTACTACGTATCAAAGATAAAGATCTCAACAAAAAATCTTTGGAGAGCTTGATCAAAGCTGGTGCTCTTGATTCTTTCATCACTCGTGGACAAGCCTTGGGTAACTTGGAAAAACTTTTAGAATTCCACAAACGCATCCAGATCGATCACTCTAGTGGTCAAAACAATCTTTTTGCTGACCTACCACTAGCCGCACCAATCTTGTCGCTGAAGCTCAATCAATTTCCTGATGCCGAAGAAAATATCAAACTATCTTGGGAAAAAGAATTGATGGGCCTCTATATCAGCAATCATCCTTTCAAAGAATATCTAGGCATCCTACCAGCCAATGTCGTCAGGCTATCTCAGCTCAAAAATCGTGATGGCCAAGAGCTGACCGTCGCTGGTATCATCACTGGCATCCAAAAAATAATAACTCACAAAGGCCAAAATATGCTTTTTGTCAGTCTGGAAGACTCTTTTGGCTCTTGCGAAGTGCTAGTCTTCCCCAAAACTTTGGAAAAAACTTTTCCTCTCTGGCAAGACGAAGCTCGCATCCTAGTACGCGGTAAAGTATCCGAAAAAGATGGCCAACCAAAAATTTTGGCTGAAGGTGTGGAGCCAATCAATGAAAAAATAGTCAGTCAGTGGCACTCTGGTAAATTGGCCAATCATCGACTTTGGATAAAATTGCCCGCTGCTTTCCAAAAAGAAGGCTTGGCAATCATCAAAAAAATATTAGAAAAAAAACCCGGCGATACACCAGTGTATTTGGAGATAAACAACGGTAAGTCACGCAAACTAAAGACTAATATGAAAGTATTGCCTGATGAAAAACTAAAAAAAGAAATTTGTGATCTACTAGGACCAAATGGATGGGAACTAAACGGAGAAAAATAGCCTTAGGCTATTTTTTTTGCTATAATATCATCAATAAATATGTAAGCGCACTATGACTAGTAAAATAAAAACCAAAAATAGTATTTACGTCAAAATAATTAGCTTCTTTTTGATCCTGACGATCGGAGCTATTTTTTTGATCCTGCACTTTGCCCTATCCAAAGCTACCATCACTATCTTTAGTCGTGATGAAAACCAAAACAAGCAAGTCGTCGTTGCTCTGCAATCAGAAAATACTGACAATGTAGCCAATGACGCTGTGATTGGTAAAATCATCAATGTCGAGCTGGAGCTAGAAGCTAGTGCCCCTAGCAATAGCGAAAGTATAGCAGCCGAAAAGGCTGGCGCTACTGTCACTATCGTCAACAATTACAGCAAAGACCAAGCTTTGGTCAAAACTACTCGCCTCCTATCTACTGCTGGCAAAATTTATCGCATCACTGAAAATGTGAATGTCCCAAGCAAAGGACAAATCAAGGTCTGGGCCGAAGCTGATCAAGCCGGTAGCGACTATGTCTCTGAGCCTTTGGACAAGATGACTATCCCTGGCCTCTGGCCACAGCTACAAGATCAGATATTTGCTCAAGCTCCTGACGGTTTCAAACAAGAAAGTCGCCCAGGCTACAATGTCACTAAAGAAAATATTGATACTGCTCAAAATAACCTAATAGCCGAAGCCAAAAAACAAGGCTTGGCAAAAATAAATGAATTATTGACAGCTGATTTGAAAATCGATGAAAATAGATTGTATCTCAAACAAGAAGCTATAAGCTCCAGCGCTGTGGGTGACAATAGCTCGTTAGCCAAGATCAAAGAAAAAGTAAAAGTATATGGCTTAGTGTTTTCTGTGAGTGATCTCTACAAACTGGCGGAAAATAAATTTACTTCACAGCTAGCTAGTGATGAGAGTATTGTAGAATTTTTGCCAGACAAATATAATTATAAAATATCAGAAATTGATGTAGAAAAAAATACCGCTATCCTCGAAGTAAACCTCGATGCCAAAATAAAATCTAGTAGTCATCCTTGGCTGATAGACAAATCAAAACTAGTCGGACTCAATGCCGAGCAAATCAAAGAATACTTACAAGGAGAGTTTAATATCAGTGAAGCTGAAGTAAAATTTTTTCCATTTTGGGTTCATACTGCTCCTAAACTAAAAGATCATATTATAATAGAATAAAATACCCCCTCTTTTTCTCCCCCTAAATTAGGGGGAGATGTCCGAAGGACAGTGGGGGTATTTTTATTTTCTCCAAATAAAAAAAGAAGTGGTGTGAGCTGCGCTGTTGCGCGATACTCACACCACTTTCGTGCTAGTAGCTTTTGTCGCTACTAATCCCTGCTATCAAGAGTCAGGATGTTAGCCTCCTTCCCGTAGGCTGTGATCGTGTAGCCGACAGCCACACCATCCCGCATGACGGCAACGATGGCAACCTGTCCAGGTTCCGTAGCAACCGCACCGAAGCGCGGTTCCGTGAAATCTCCGGTAAAGGCATTCTCCAACATCTTGCCATCGGGCAGCAGCGGCAGCAGGTCGACCTTCGAATCAGAGTAGACCCGGTCATGTCTGACGCCGAAATCATCGGCCGCCAGAAACAGAGTGTGAGCCACGGCCTTGACCTTGGCTTCCTTAGCCCGGTCCTGCATGCTCATGAAGTTGGGGATGGCGATGGCCGCGAAGATGCCGATGATCACGATGACGATCATCAACTCTATCAGAGTAAAAC
>CAYVXP010000058.1:0-5029 GCA_964455165.1 uncultured Gammaproteobacteria bacterium | reverse complement strand
CAAAATTAAAATTATTTTGATCACGAAAATTTAATAAACTCCTCAATTGTTCATTTTCAGTTTTTAAAGCTTGTAGCTTACCATTGTCTACCAAAAGTTTTTGATAATCTTGTTGTAAATTGTCACTCGGCGCCAACAATCTATTCACCGAATCTTTCGGTACAAAAACTGCTCTGATTAAAGAGCCAAAATCAAAAATCTGACCATTTTTCAATAAGATGAGTAGAAAAATGGCCACAAGACATAAAGCAAATAATTTTAAATTTAACCTCAACATATAGACCTAGCCTAAATCTTTAGTTGGCGGTAAAAGCACTTCTTTCAAATGCTCCAAGTCATCTAATATCTTACCAGCTCCCCTGACTACAGCAGTCAGCGGCTCATCAGTGATATAGACTGGCATTTTTGTTTCTTTGGAAATCAATTCATCCAAACCACGAATCAAAGCTCCACCGCCAGTCAGGACCATACCTTTTTCATACAAATCAGAAACAAGCTCTGGTGGTGAACTTTCAATAGTAGCCTTGATACTATCGACAATTATTTTTATCGGCTTGATGATAGCCTCGCGAACATTGGAGTCAGTGATATGTACTTCTTTTGGTAAGCCTGTGATCAAATCCCTACCACGCATCACTGCTTCTAGTGTCTGACTGAGTGGCAAGACAGAACCAACTTGAATTTTTATCCTTTCGGCTGTGCGCTGACCCAAAAGTAAATTAAACTTATCTCTAGCGTATTGGATAATTGCTTCATCTAATTTGTCACCAGCTAGCTTCAATGAACGCCAAGACACAATGCCAGATAGTGATATGACGGCAATTTCTGTCGTACCACCTCCAAGATCAACGACCATGCTACCAGTAGCTTCCTGAATAGGCAGGCCAGCCCCTATGGCAGCGGCCATGGGCTCTTCTATCAGCCAAACCTCCGAAGCACCAGCTCTTAAAGTAGCATCTTCTACGGCCTTTCTTTCGACCTCAGTCACATCAAGGGGTATAGCGACCACTACTCGTGGACGAGGCATAAAAGTCATTGATTCACGGTGAACTTTTTCGATAAAATATTTAATCATCTTTTCCGTGACTTCAAAATCAGAAATAACACCATCAACCATTGGCTTGGTGACAGTGATATGTTGCGGTGTCTTACCCAACATGGTTTTGGCATCTTCACCGACAGCAATAATTTTTTCGGTACGATTGTTGATAGCTACCACACTAGGCTCGTTGATAGCTATACCCTGATCTTTGACATAAACCAAAGTACTAGAAGTACCTAGATCAATACCCATGTCTTTGGAAAATCTGCGGAATAGTTTTTTAAACATTGTAAAATTCTTTTAAAAGTTTAATGAGTTCCACTTTATCAACAATTTTCGACTCGTGTGTTTGTCTATTCACCAATTCTAACTTATCTTGTTTGTCACCAATGATCAATTGCCAGCATATACCAATCAAATCAGCATCTTTAAACTTTTTAGCCGAAGAAATATCTCGATCGTCGTACAAAACTGTTAAACCAGCTTGATTTAATTCTGCATATAAATTTTCCGTTTCATCTACTTTTTTTTCGTCTTTAGATAATGATAATAAATGCACATGAAAAGGTGTTGATTCTTTTTGCCAGATAATACCATCATCGTCGTGAGAAACTTCAACAATTGTACCCATGATTCGACCCAAACCAATACCATAACAACCCATGATAACAGGATTAATTTTACCCGCCTCATCTACATAGTTGAGTTCTAATGGCTCAGAATACTTAGTACCTAAACGAAAAATATTACCAGCCTCTACAGTTTTAAAAACATTAAGTTTATTGTCACACTCAGGACATTTATCACCTTCTTTAAGTTTTGATATCTCTATATTCTGCGCCCAATTACACTTTTTACATAATATTGTTAAATCCTCACCAGCTTCAGTAATAACCATAAACTCATGAGAAAACTCTTTACTCATTGCACCACCAGAAGCTTCTACTGAAAAGGCCTCTAAACCTAAACGTTTATAAATTTTTAAATAAGCTGCATGAGCAATGGCATAATATCTATCTAAATCTTTTTCATTAACATGAAAACTATACATATCTTTCATTGAAAACTCCCTACCTCGAAGTAAGCCGGATTTTGCTCTTTTTTCATCCCTAAATTTAGTTTGAATCTGGTACAAATATATTGGTAGATCTTTATAAGAATTTACATTTTTTTTAACTATATTTGTCACTACTTCTTCGTGGGTTGTGCCCAAACCAATATCACTACCATGGTGATCTTTGAATTGATACATAATTGGCTCAAGATCATCCCAACGTCCAGTTTTTTGCCACAACTCTTTTGATTGCAAAGCTGGCATTAATATTTCTTGTCCATCTATAGCATCCATTTCTTCCCGAATGACATTTTCAATTTTTTTAAAAACTCTAAGACCCAAAGGGAGATAATTATAAACTCCAGCCATTTGTTTTTCCACAAAACCAGCCTTAACTAAAAGTTCTGCATTAATACTTTTTTCATCTTGATTAATATCTTTTCTTGTTTTACCAAATAATTTTGATTGTTTCATATTATTTACTCTCTATATACTGCTGAATTCTTATTTTTTCTTGGATTAATAATTCTCCTCCGTATTCTCCGCTGTGGGCTTTTTGCCCACCATAGGAAGCTTTTTTTTGATCAAGGTGTAGATCAATACTCAAGCGCCCTTGCTCAGACTGCACATAAGCATGAAAACGTGGATAAAGCCCAGTACCAAGGCGACGGATAAAACTATCACTGTGCCTACTGGGATGATAGCCTAGTTGCCTAAACAAGAGCAAATGATTACCATATATATCTTTGACTGAAAAATTCATCTTAGAATAAGTTTTTAATTTTCTCAAAAAAACCAACGCCGTATTTCTGTAAATCTCTATAGGTAATGACTACCACCAAAGCCATCAATAAAATAAAACCAACATTGTGAGATATACCTTCAATTTTTTCACTAACTTTTTTTCGTCTTATTTTTTCTATCAAGATAAATAACAGTCTACCACCATCCAGAGCTGGAAATGGCAAAATATTGATGATGCCCAAATTGATCGATAGAATAGCAGCGAATTGCAGCAAATATATAAAACCCATCTGCGCTACCTGACCAGTGATCACCGCTACACCAATCGGTCCAGATAAATCAGCTGATACTTTGCCTTGGGTGAGTAAATTGTAAAACAGCATATACAAAGCTTCCAAGACTCTCCAGGATAAAATAGCCGTCGCTTGCAAACCCTTCCAAATGCTGCCAAAAAAACCATATTTTATAATACCTGTATCGACCATAGCCACACCGATGATTGGCTTGTCGTGATCAGGCATAATCTTTGGTAACAACTTGACCTCTTGTTGTTCGTTGTTTCTATCGATAGTAAAAGTAACTTCTTTATTGACTTGTAGCTTATCAAAAACTTCATTGGTATTTTTGACATTGGCTCCATCAATAGCCAAAATCACATCATTTATTTTTAAGCCCTGCTCCTCGGCTGGACTTTTAGGAAAAACCTCTACTATCACCACTTTTTGATCACTGACTTTGTCTAGCGGTGTATTATGATCAATAGTCTGTGGCAAGCCTAATAAAAAACCAATTGACAACAAAATAAAAGCAAAAATAAAATTCATAATCACACCAGCTGACAAGACTAGAGATCTTTTCCAAGCTGCTTGATTGGCAAAATTTTCTGGATTATTACTTTGCTCGCCATTTTCACCCAAAATTTTCACAAAACCACCAAGTGGCAATAAATTCAAAGAATAAATAATTTGATCTTGGGAAACACGATCCAAATCTTCACTTTTTATTTTGTTGCCCCAAAAAAACTTCCATCTAGTAGTAGATTTGGCTGGAATATCTTTGGATTCAGTAGTATCAGTAGTGACAACTTTATTTTTTTTCTTTTTGCTGACCAAGATACCAAAAATCCTCGGTGGATAACCAAAACCAAATTCTTCTACGCCAATGCCCAATTTTCTAGCGGTCAAAAAATGACCAAGCTCATGGACAAAAATCAATATACCTAAAACTAAAACAAATATAATAGCTGTATTCATAAATTATATGGTCATTATTTCTTGCTCTTTTTTATCACCCAATTCTTTGATCTTGTCATTGTACTCTTTTGTCATGTTGTCCAAATCTTTTAGAGCTTGAAATTTTTCATCCTCAGACATTTGTTTATCTTTTTCTAGGGCCATCACTTCATCTTTTATTTTTTCCCTTTGTACGCGTAAGATGATACGACCTTCTTCTAGTTTTTTATGCAAAACTTTGACTAAATCTTTTCTGCGCTCTTCGGTCAATGGAGGGAAATTGAGTCTAATCAAATCACTATCCATGACTGGGTTGATATTGAGATCAGAAATCTGAATAGCTCGCTCGATATCTTTTAGTACTCCCTTGTCCCACGGCTTGATAGCTATAGTTTGTGGCTCGGGAGATGAGATAGAAGCCAATTGCAAAAGCTCTGAGACAGTGCCATAGGCTTCGACTTTGATTTTTTCTACAATACTTGGTGATATACGTCCAGTACGCAGAGTATTCACATCTGATTTTAAAAACTCTATAGTTTTATCAAATTGTTCTTTGTTGTCCAAAATAGTTTGATGCATATGATTTATTTCTTTGGTACTACATAATAATTAGCTAAATAGAAAAATTTACTATCATCAGAAAATACTGTCCAAACTGGCTTACCACTATTTGGTAGCGGAGTGATATTCCAGTTGACGCCAGCATCAAAAGTCCTATAAAAAGCGCCGGTGCTAGCATACAATACTTCATTGGTATTGTCTGGGTTGACTCCTACAGCCGTGATAGTTTCTTTTTTCTGTGGTGGGATGAGTTTCAATTGGCGCCACATATCACCAAATTTTAAACGATAAATACCGACTGTATTGGTGTAGATCAAGCCATCACCAACACTTTTGTCAGTACTGACAGCTAAATAACTTCTTGATCCACTGACTTTTCCAAACTCTTTATAATTA
>CAYVXP010000057.1:1403-5228 GCA_964455165.1 uncultured Gammaproteobacteria bacterium | reverse complement strand
ATCGACAGCTGTATATTGCTGAGTCAGAAAAATACGCTCATGTCACTTATTTTTTCAATGGTGGCTATGATAGGGCTATAGTCGGTGAAAAGCGTGTAAATATACCTTCGCAAGTTGTACCGACCTATGATCTCAAGCCAGCTATGTCAGCTCGCGAGATTACTAGGCATGTAGTCAAAGCATTGAATAAAAAAGAATATGATTTTATAGTTTTAAATTTTGCCAATCTAGATATGATCGGACATACCGGCAATTTACAAGCGGCTATCAAGTCAGTAGAGATAGTAGATGAGTGTTTGGGTTCTATTGTAAAAACAGCACTCAAGAAAAAAGGCACCGTAGTCATCACGGCTGATCATGGTAATATTGAAGATATGATCAACCTGAAAACTGGTGAAGTAGAGACAGAGCATTCTTGTAACAAAGTGCCATTGATAGTGATCAACGATCAAGAAAAATATAAGCTAAGAGATAATGGAAGTTTATGTAATGTTGCTCCAACTATTTTGGATATTCTGAGTGTCAATAAGCCAAGCGAAATGACTGCGGATTCATTAATTACAAAATAAAAAATAAAATGAGTAATAGACCACGACCAGTAGTATTAATCATTCTCGATGGCTTTGGTATAGCACCGCCAGCTCGGGCCAATGCTATATCATTAGCCAAGACTCCTACTTTTGATAAATTTTCTGCCCATTATCCAGTGATGCCTATCGCGGCTTCTGGTGAAGCAGTTGGTTTGTCTTGGGGCGAGATGGGTAATAGCCAAGTTGGACACTTGTCACTTGGTTCTGGTTTGATTCCTTATCAAAATTTACCGCGTATCAACAAATCAATTACTGATGGTACTTTTGCTAAAAATGAAGCTTTTTTGGGTGCCATCAAACACGCCAAAGATAAAAATAGTGCCGTGCACTTAATCGGCTTGGTCAGTACGGGTGGTATTCATAGCTACAATGAGCACCTTTATGCTTTACTAGAGTTGATGCACAAAGAAAAAGTAGGACAGGTTTATGTCCATGCTTTTCTGGATGGTCGTGATACTTTGTACAATAGTGCTACAAATTTTATTAGTAAACTACAAGATAAGCTAAAAGATATTGGTCTCGGTACTATTGCTACTGTTGGTGGACGTTTTTGGGGTATGGATAGAGACAATCGCTGGGATCGTGTGGAAAAAGCTTATCGGGCTATGGTCGATGGTCAGTCTGACGAAAAGTTTGATGACCCTATCAAAGCTATAGAGAGTTATTATGCCAAAAGTATTTTTGATGAACAAATTCCGCCAATAGTCATTGTCGATGATATGAAAAAACCGCGTGGTCAGATCAAAAATGACGATGCAGTTATATTTTTTAATTTTCGCTCGGATCGTGCTCGCCAACTTACTACGGCTTTAGTTTTGCCAGGTTTTGAAAAATTTCCTCGCCAGTATTTGAATAATTTGTTTTTTGTGACTATGACGGAGTATGAAAAAGATTTACCAGTGCAGGTAGCTTTTCCGCCACTGATCATAGACAATCCCTTGGCCAAAGTCATCGCTGATGCTGGTCTCAAGCAATTGCACATTGCTGAAACTGAAAAATATGCGCATGTCACTTATTTTTTCAACGGCGGTCAAGAACAAATTTTTGAAGGTGAAGAAAGATTGTTAGTGCCGTCACCACAGGTGGCATCCTATGATCAAAAGCCAGCCATGTCTGCTCGCGAAATTACTTCAAAAGTAAATCAAGCTATCAAAGAATCTAAATTTGATTTTATAGTTTTGAATTTTGCTAATCCCGATATGGTGGGACACACGGGCAATATCCAAGCCACTGTCGAAGCCATAGAAACTTTGGATCAATTGATCGGGGAGATTGTAGAAACTGTCTTGTCTTATGAAGGTGTTGTTTTGATCACCGCTGATCATGGCAATGCCGAGCAGATGTATGATTTGCAAACTGGCGAGATAGACAAGGAGCACACAAACAACGCCGTACCTTTGTTTATTATCGGTCAGCAGTTTGCTGGCAAGAGTGTTTTGACTGGTGTGGCTGGTAAAGATCTGAGTCATATTACTCCAGTTGGAGTTTTAGCCGATGTGGCACCGACTATTTTGAAAATAATGGGATTAAAAAAACCACCAGCTATGACTGGCAGTTCTTTGATTTAACATATTGAAAAATTTTACCAAATTCGGACCAAGACAGCAGCGCAGACCAGTCCTACGATGATGCCAAAAAATACTTCTATATTGCGGTGTCCAAAGCGTTCATGAAGTATAGGAAAGGCATATTCGCGGTCATCTGGTAGTTCTTTGATCAAACGGTTGATGATCTTACTGTTGTTGCCCAGTTGCCAGCGAATACCAGTGGCATCGCGCAGTATCAAGAGGGCCATGACCAAGGCTATGGCAAAGCTAGGCGAATTTAGGCCTTCGTTGTAACCTATGACATAGGTCAAGGAGGTCATGACAGCAGCGTGAGATGATGGCATGCCGCCATAGCTCAATATCACTGGCCAGCTAAATTTGCCAGAACGCATTTCCAATAATACCTTTACGACCTGATTTAGAATCATGACTAGCAGAGGTATGAGAAAAAGTTGATAATTCATAGAATATTTACTATTATTTAAACTTGGTGTTTATAGATTTAGTCACTTGGGAGACTAGGCTATATTCCATAAAGTCAATTATAGCAAACTTTATATAAAAAACAATGAATTTTATTCAAGCAACAATTTTGGGTATAGTCCAGGGTATTACTGAGTGGTTACCAATTTCTAGTGATGGGCACTTAGTTTTATTTGAAAAATGGATGGGACTGACCGTGCCGGTCTCTTTTGATATATTTTTGCATGGTGGTAGTTTGTTGATTATTATAGTTTTTTTCCGCCAGCAATTAGCCGAGATTATAAAAAGTTTTTTTCATCGTCCCAACACTTGGCCAGCAGAGCAAAAAAAATGGTGGCTGTATTTGATTATCAGCACAGTAGTGACTGGAGTCATTGGTCTATTATTTTATTCTAAGATAGAGGATTATAGGACAATTAATTTTGCGGCTACTGGTTTTTTGGTGACTAGTGCTTTTGTTTTGGCTTCCCGCTGGGGTAAAGAGAGTAGATCATTTAACTACTGGATAGCCATATTACTTGGTTTGGTGCAGGGACTAGCAGTACTGCCAGGAGTGTCGCGTAGTGGCCTAGTCTTGTCTATGGCCCTGCTATTGGGCTTGAATAGAAAACAAGCTTTTGAGTATACCTTTATCTTGGCTATTCCGGCTATTGCTGCTTCTTTTGTTTTGGGCGTCAGAGATTTAGCTTGGCAGCCAATTTATTTGTGGGGTTTGCTTGTGACTATTATCGTTGGTTTTGCTAGCCTAGTGTTACTGAAAAAAATAGTCAGTCAAGATAAATTTTATTGGTTTTTTATTTACACTTTAATATTAGGTATTATTCTTAAAATATAATGTGGCAAAAAATTAAAATATTTTTTTGGTCAGTCGTTTTGTTAGCTGTCTTAGTTGCTGTGTGGGCAGCTTATCTTTTATTATCTAGCAATCATCAGCCGGCGGCGATTTTTGTAGTCAAGACTGGTGAAGGCGTGAATGAGATTAGTAAAAATTTGCATGACCAAAAATTAATCAAAAATCAGTTTGTTTTTGAGACTTGGATTTGGTTATTAAAGTCGGAAAATAGAGTAGTAGCTGGTATTCATGATTTGCCGGCTGATATTTCTATTTATCAATTGACTAGGAATTTAATCAAATTACCTACCAATTTTCAAGCCTCTATCCTGATACCCGAGGGCTATGATCGGCATATGATTGCTGGTGTTTT
>CAYVXP010000057.1:0-1303 GCA_964455165.1 uncultured Gammaproteobacteria bacterium | reverse complement strand
CCTGGTATTGCTAGTATTGAGGCGGCGCTTTATCCGACAGCCAACAATTATTATTTTTTCTTGACTACTAGAGAGGGGGAAGTGATCTATAGTCGTAATTATGACGAGCACTTGAAGAATAAAGCCAAGTATTTGGACTAATATCATGGAATACAAAAAAGCGGCTGATGTTTTGGTAAATATGTCAAATAAAAAAGGCTTGAAGACAGAGGAGAAGGAGGCCTTGTCAGAAGCTATTGGTGTTTTGGCTTGGGTATATTTATATAAAAATAGAATAAAATCCATCAGGGTTAATAAAGCTAAGCGTGAGCAGAAATTAAAAAGCGAGTAATGAGAAACTATTCCTATTATGGCCGATTTATGTTAAAATATAGACATAATTAAGTATCATTAAGAGGTTCTAGAAATCCATACTTATGAACAAAAATTTCAAAAGTAATGCCTATAAAATAAATAATTTTTTTAGGCATTTTAAAGTAGCTTTTTTTGCATTTTTAGTGACAACACTAGTTTTACAAAGTTTTGCTTTTGATATCAATCCAGCTCGAGCCACTACATTACTTTCTGATGATTTTACTGGTACTACTATCAGTGCGGTCAAATGGGTGGAGCTTGATGCTGGTGGCGCTGGAGGTACTGCGGGTAATATCCAACAAAATGGCTCATTGAGTGTAACTGGTGCTGCTACTTGGGGTGCCAATTATGTACGCACAGTTGATACTTATGACAGGAGTTTGGGTGGTTTAGAAATGGAAGCTGATGTCACTTGCTCGGCCAATGGTATTCCAGGCATTGGCTTTGGTGATCCAGGGGTGCTGACTGGCGGTGGTGAATCTTATACTTTGTATATAGCAGCTAGGACAATATATTTTTCTAGACAAAATGCCAATGCTAATGCTGAAAATATTACCACGGCTTTTGTCTGTACAGCTGGCGTGCCTTTTCATATTAGAATAACCATTGGTACTACCACTGGCGCCGCTTTATATATCAATGGTAGTGGCACAGCAACTGCTACTTTGACTGGCGGTACTTTTAATAATAAAGGCTTCTTTTTATCTGGTCATTCAGGAGCAGCTACTTTGATAGATAATTTTGTTGTTTCTGGCCCTAGCGCAGCTACAGTTCCAGATGCTCCAACTAGCTTGACAGCTACTCCTGCTAGTACGGAGATGGTCCTATCTTGGTCAGCTCCAGCTAGTAATGGAGGAGCATCTATTACTGATTATGTAGTGGAATACAAACTAGCTTCAGAGCCAACTACTTGGACTACTTTTGCAGATGGTACATCTACGGCTACATC
>CAYVXP010000056.1:0-5497 GCA_964455165.1 uncultured Gammaproteobacteria bacterium | reverse complement strand
TGGTTCTGGTACTAGGTTAAAATTATTAGATTATCTTGCATCTGGTCTTCCAATCATTACTACAAATATTGGTGCCGAGGGTTTAGATAAAAAAATAAATGATTATTTTTTTATTGAAGATGACATTAATTTATATCCTGACATAATTAATAAAATAATGAGTAATTTAGAATCTACTAATGCCAAATCTTTACTGGGGCGTAAATTTGTAGAGAATAATTATAGTTGGCAAAAAGCGGTAAGTTCATTTACAGGTGTGTATAAAAAATTAATTAATAATAGATACAATGGATAAAAAAGCAGAATTAATTTTTTCAGAGCCAAGTTCAGAAAAAATAAAAGAAGATGTTACATTTGCAATGGTAAAGCCAGACGCTTTAAAGAGTGGCGAATGGAAAGATATAATGAAAAAAATTGAGAATACTGGACTTACTGTGCGAGCTGCTCAAGTTACTATTTTAGATAGACAAAAAATAGAAGATTTATACAGAGATCGCATTCTTCCTGATTGGGCAGAGGAATTATTTGAATATCTTGTCTCTGGCCCGAGTATAACTCTTGTTATATCTGGAGAAAATGCAAATCAAAAGATGACTGATTTGAGAAATAAAATTAGGGATGAGTATGATGTGCATTTTTTAAGGAATATGATACATGCTGCTAATAATACTGAAGAAGCTAAAAGGCAGATTAAATTATTTTTTAATGATGATGTATTATTAAATTAAAATCCATATGATGACAAATAAAAAAAAGGAATTATTAAAACAAATACTTTTTAAAGCTTTCAAAAATAGCTTTGAATCAGGTGGTGGTAAAGAATATCGATATTATCACGGCATACATGTTGCAAATTTATCTTGGCAAATAATAAAGAAAGAAAAACTAAAAGTTGATCGTGATTTGGTGTATATTGCAGCTTTATTTCATGATATAGGTAAAGTTGAGGCTATCGATAAAAATGGTAAAATAGACTACGCATCAAAAGCTAATCTTTATCACGACAGGATAGGGTCAGATTATTTATCAAAATATATTGGGCATCTCATTGTACTTGAGGATATAGATAAAATTATTAAAATAATCAGAGAGAGTCATTCAAATAGTGCTTCTACGGAGTGTAAAATTTTACGTGATGCAGATGAGTTGAGTAATACTGGTTATATGCAAATTTGGAGAACGGTCAATGATGCTGCTTTTACTGGTAAAAATATTGAACAAGCCATAAAATATTGGGAAAGTGTTGGTTTAAAAAATCTTGAGAAAGCAGTCAATAATATGTTTTATGGCTATTCAAAATTATTAGCCAAAGAAAAATTAATTATTTTTAAAAAGTTTATCAATTCACTAAAAAAAGAGTTAAGCCTATAAATAAAAAAGCCACCCTATTTATCGGGGTGGTTTTTTGTTTACCCTTGTCATTATCCCTAGTATTTGCCATACTATGAGCATATTATTATATATATGCGTCTTGCTAAGATAAAATTTCATAAATTAGATAAAGAGTTTTTCTTCTTGCCCGAGTTTAGCAGTGATCATCGTTCGCAAATCAAGATTGGCGAACAGGTCATTGTGGACACTGCTATGGGTCGTGATTTAGGTGAATTGCTTGATATTGCTGAATATAGTGATGTAGAGGTGGAAAAAATCAGAACCAGCCAAGCCAAAAGTTTGGGCGATTTGAAAGGTTTGACTTGTCTAGCTAGCGCAAGTGATGTAGAAAAAGCCAAATCTCATCAGGTCAGCTATGCCAAATATCTCAAAGATGCTCGTGAAATGTGCCAAAAGCATAAGCTCAAAGAAATGAAGCTAGTCGATGTTTCTTTATCTTTGGACGGCACACGATTGACTATTTATTTTATCTCCAACACTAGAGTTGATTTTCGAGATTTGGTCAAAGACATGGCCGCTATTTTTCATAAAAAAATACGTTTGCAACAAATCGGAGTCCGCGATGCGGCTAAAATTGGTGGTGACTGGGGACCATGTGGCTTGCCACTGTGTTGCAAGTCTTGGCTTTCTAGTATTGGCAAAGTCAATCCTGATTCTATAAAAAAACAAGAGCTAATGCACCGAGGCGTTGACCGTCTGACTGGTGTCTGTGGTCGCTTGAAGTGCTGTCTGCGTTTTGAGGAAGATCAACAGCGCTGGACAGAGGGCAAGGCTCCAAATATAGGTGACACTATCCAAATAAAAACTGGCCAAGCTAAGGTAGTAGCTATCTATCCAGATAAAAAAACAGTTGATCTAGAAGTTGATGGGGCAGTAGTAGAATATCCATATACTGAGGGTAATAAATGTAAGGCCGATTGCCAGACAGGCTGTAGCTCAGATTGTAAATAATTATATAATGACCTTTTAGGAATAATTTGCTATAATATAAAAGCATTTATTTCTTTTTTTAATACAAAAAAATATGAAAAAAAAAATTAAAGTAGCAATCAATGGTTTTGGTCGTATCGGTCGAGCTTCGTTTAAAATAATGCTCGACAGCTCAAAATATGAAGTAGTAGCTATCAATGACTTGGCACCAGCCGAGAGTCTGGCTTATTTATTGAAATACGACACTATGTATGGTCGTTATAATAAAAAGGTAGACGCCAAAGATAATAATATTATTGTCAATGGTAAAAAATATTTGGTCACGGCTGTGCCAGAGCCAGAGAAACTGCCCTGGAAAAAGCTAGGTGTCGATGTCGTACTCGAATGCACTGGTCGTTTTGTCAAAAGTGAACAAGCGTCATTGCACATCAAAGCCGGCGCTAAAAAAGTAATTATTTCTGCCCCAGCCAAGGGTGGCGATGTCATGACCTATCTACTGGGTGTCAATGAAGATAAATACAAACAAGATAAAGTAATTTCCAATGCTTCTTGCACCACCAACTGTATTGCCCCAGTGGCTCAAGTGATGGTGACAAATTTTGGTGTCGAAAAAGCCATGATGACTACTATTCACTCCTATACTGCCGATCAGCATCTAGTCGATAGTCCACACAAAGATCCACGTCGTGGACGCACAGCTGCCCAAAATATCGTACCAACTACTACGGGAGCAGCTATTGCTACTGGCCAAGTCATCCCCGAGATGGAGGGTTTGTTTGATGGTCTATATATCCGTGTCCCGACCGAAGTCGTATCTTGAGCTGATTTTACTTTTGTGTTGAAAAAAAATGTGACTGTCGAGCAGGTCAACAAAGCTTTGACCAAAGCAAGTTTGTCGCCAAGGATGAAAAATATTTTGGGTGTCACCAGTGATCCAGTGGTATCATCAGATTTTATCAAAGATCCTCGTAGTTCGATTGTAGATTTACCGCTGACCAAGGTGGTAGGTGGCAATATGGTCAAAATTATTGCTTGGTATGACAATGAGTGGGGTTATTCTTGTCGCCTAGTGGATATGATTGGACAAATTTCTAAATAAATTAAGAAAAATCGCCTTTAGGGCGATTTTTTGATATTATTATAAAATATGTTAATATTTTAGTATGTCTATTTATTTTTATAACAGTCTAAGCAGGAAAAAAGAAGAATTCAAGCCTATTAAAAAAGGCCAAGTTGGTTTGTATACTTGCGGACCGACAGTATATAGCTATCCGCATATTGGTAATTTTGTCAGCTATTTGTACTGGGATATCTTGAAGCGTTTTTTGCAGTCCCAAAAATATCAAGTCAAACACATCATGAATATCACTGATGTCGGTCATTTGACTAGTGATGCTGATGAGGGTGAGGATAAGATGGAAAAAGCTAAAGTGCGTGAGGGAAAGTCAGCTTGGGAGATTGCTGATTATTATATTGATATTTTTCAGCAGGATGCTAGGAGCTTAAATATTTTACCAGCCACCAAGACTTTACGAGCAACCAAGACTATCAAAGAGCAGATTGCTTTTGTCAAAATTTTGGAGCAAAAAGGTTTTTTGTACAAAACTGCTGATGGCTTATATTTTGATACTAGTAAGATCAAAGATTATGGTGTTTTAGGTAATTTACAAAATGTCGATCTACAAGAAGGTGCTCGCGTAGAAAAAAATAATGAAAAGAAAAATATTACTGATTTTGCAGTTTGGAAATTTTCACCAAAAAATTCACAGCGCGATATGGAGTGGGAGAGTCCTTGGGGCACTGGTTTCCCAGGTTGGCATCTGGAGTGCTCGGTCATGAGTCGCCTGACTTTGGGTGATACTTTTGATATCCATACTGGTGGTATGGATCACTTGACTGTCCATCATCCAAACGAGATGGCTCAGAGTGAAGCAGTGACTGGTAAGCTCCAAGCCAACTATTGGCTACACAATGCTTTTATGAAGTTTGATGGTCAGAAGATGTCGAAGTCTTTGGGTAATATCACTACGGTATCTGATTTGGTCAAAAAAAATATTTCACCTTTGAGCTATAGATATTTATTGTTACAAAATAATTATCGCACTCCTTTGAATTTTTCTTGGGAGTCACTAGAGGCTGCACAAAATGGTTTGCAAAATATTATCAAAAATATTATCAGTTTTGCTAAAGCTACTAAAGTGAATCAAAAATATTTAGCGGATTTTTATGAAGCCTTGAGTGATGACTTGAATACAGCCAAAGCTCTGGCAGTCTTGCAACAACTCTTGGCTAGCAAAGAAGATGGCGGAGTGAAATTAGCAACGTTATATAAAATAGATGAAGTATTGGGTCTGGATTTGAAAAATTTAAAAAACAAAGCTTTGAAAATACCCAAAGAAGCTCAAAGTTTATTGAAACAACGCCAGCAAGCTCGAGTAGAGAAAAATTATAAACTATCTGATGAATTGCGAGATAAACTTAAAGATTTGGGAGTAGAAGTAGAGGATACGAGCACTGGTCAGCAGGCGATGAATACAAGGTTGTAAAATTATTTATATCCGCCGCTTGGCAGCTGCCAAGCGGCGGGTTTTTGTTATTTTAGCTTGTGCATAAATGCCTTATTGACAAAGCTATTGGCAGTGCTATTATTTGTGGTCTACGAGACTAACCCCGTAGCTCAACTGGACAGAGCAGTAGGCCCTCACCATAGTGCCTACTACGGGCGCTGATAAAAAAGTGCCCGTTCTGGTGGTTCGAATCCACCCGGGGTTCCCAGTTCTTTCGGGGGCGCATATTGTGCCCCCATGCGTCACCGCTATCAATTCTGGTAGCGGTTTTTGTTTAAGCTTCTGGTAACCTTCTGGGTAGGTTGACTAAAAAGCTAAAAAATTCTATATTTATATTGCGGACGGCTTAAATAATAAGACGGCGTTATGACACTAGACAATTTAATTTTAACAGTGGTTTGGCTGATCAATCTAGGCTTGTTGTTTTTTATTCTTTTCAATAAAAAAAAGCAGAGGCGTTGGCCAATCTTGACCATGGTTTTTTTACTGTGGTTGTGGCAGAGCAGTGAGCTTATTAATCTATTATTTTTGTTGCGTAACTCATCTTTACTTTTGGGAGTACGTGCTGGTCTATTACCGACGCTGTACATTGCTCCGACTTTAGTCTG
>CAYVXP010000055.1:0-5584 GCA_964455165.1 uncultured Gammaproteobacteria bacterium | reverse complement strand
TATTATAATAATTAGAAAAGCCAAACTTGTGGATGGCGGCAGCTCCGACCATCTGATTGGCCAATACTATGTATGGCTCTCCTTCGGCATCCTTTTCAATATATTGGACAGTGTCTAGATCGGCTGCTGTGACATTGACGCTCTTGGTGTTGTAATAGCGGTCATAGACCGGGTAGGAGAAATACACACTCACCATCATGGCTAGCAATACGATTGCAGAGATGTATAAGCCACTAAGGAGACTCGGTGCTTTTTTTATAAAGTTATGAAAAAGATAATAAAAGCTTGTTAAGAAAATAGGTAAGACACACAGGGCAATCAAAAATAGTATTCTATTAGGGTAATCATTTTGCTGATAGGATATTTGTAGATTAAAATTTACAAGCGCTTTGGTCAAAACATAGTTACTCAGTAATATGGCTAGCAATATCAGTTGGTTACGGAAGAAAATTATTTTATGGTTAGCTAGTATGAGATATAAGCCAACTATAGTGATTATAAAATATATCAAAGATAAATTGAGCCCGACATTGTGTAGCCAATCAAAAGGAAAATCGTATTGTTGCATCCAGTGTAAAGAAAAAGGTGGTAGAGGAATTTTGAGCGGTTGGTTTATTATTTTATTGGCTGGCACACCATTGAGCCATTGATAAACACTGAGGAATATAGGCAGAGCTAGTGCCGAAAAAATATAAATAATAATATTTATTATTTTTTTAAGTTGTTTATTTTTTAGCCAATAATCAAAAGATAAAATCAAAGACATAAAAAATAGTGGAATACCGGCAATAGGATGGATGGTCATAGTCATCAGGGCTAAGATAAAGGCCAGCCAAAAAGGAATTTCGTTTTTTTTCAGCTCTGGTGCGATGAAGATCACTAAAACAAAAAATAAGAATGACAAGCTTTGGGGGCTAGTCATGATGAAATAACTAAAACCAATCAATAAGCTCAATAAAACACCCAAATAGCTCATGCGATAAGACCATTTGAAGCTGTGGCGTAGGCCATAGTAGATACTACTAGGCCAGATCAATGCAAATAGCAGTGGCAGTAGGATTTTATTGATAGTCAGTATATCGACTTGCCATAGTTTGCTGAGGAAGAGGCTCAGGCCATATTGGCCAACATATATATAGAGACGAGGTTGGATAGTGCCAGTACTTTCAATAATTTTGAGAGTGGCACCATGAATAAAAGAATCATAGCCATAGCCCAGGCGGTATAGGATCAAAGCAATACTGCTCAATAATAGGAAGTGAATAGAAACAAGATAAATATTTTTACTGCTTTTTTTGCTAAGGATGGTCCAGATAAGACATAGGTTACTGAGAGCCAAGAGCCACCAGAATTTGAAGCTCACTAGCTCCCAAGGCGAGTGTATGACGCCAGTACTAGCTTTGTGAAAAAGATAATAAATCAGCAAGCCATCTATTATTAAAACTAAACCTGGTAAAATTATGTTTTTTAGATTAGTAATTTTCCAAGTTTTGAATTTTAGGTTTTCTAGAAAATAATGTTCTTTTTTTCCAAAAAATGAAAGTAGCTCAATAGTCAGTGGTATAGCCACTAGTGTGGAAATAAAAACAACTAGGTCTATTTTATAGACATGATAGGCTAGAGTATAGGTGGCACAGACGATAGACATGATCAATAGTAGGCCCAGTATATTTTTTAAGCCTTTATGTACTTTGGGAAAAAAAATATCAGCTGTTTTTTTACTATTGTACCAGAGAAAAACAAGACCCAATATGATACCAAGGATAGGGAGTCTGAATAAAAAAACATTGGCCAAAATTAAGGTCAATAATATTATTTGCCAAATAGTGTGTTGTGGTCTAGTAAAGCTTAACATCAGATAAATTAACACGTATATTTTAGTCTTTTTTAGCCCTTCTGTAAACCAAGATCTTCTGCTAAAATATAGGCATGAAATTGAGAAGGATTTCTATAGTATTATTGTTTCGAGGGCTTTGGCTTATTTTGGCTTTGGCTTTAATATTATCCATTATTTCTCGCAATATATATACCGCTCGTCAATTAGTGTATCAAGTAGACTTTAAAGATAGTAGCACGCGGGATTATCGGGGCTGGTATCCAGATACTAGGGTGAGTTATGATGTCGATGATCAAAAGCTTGCTATATTGGGCGAACCAATATATATGAAGGTCTATGTGCCAGTGAAATTTGACACCTTGGCCCTGCGTGGATCTTGGTCAACTGCCAGTACGACTGTGCAGATTGCTTTAAAGCAGGCGGATGATTCTTGGTCTTACAAGGTCTTAGATCAAAAAGACTGGTCCGTAAATTTTGACCTGCACCAAGCCAAAATATATCGCAATCAGATCGAGTTGATGATATCTATACCAGACTATGCGCCTGGTCAAAATATATATTTAGATAATAATATGCAAATGGAGTTTAAGCGATGAATAATAGAAAGACTATAGTCAAAGATTTTTTTAATACCGCCTTAGTCACTTGGCTGGTGCTTTTGGCTTATGAGCTGTTGAATCCAGGTGCAGTGCATCGTTATCTTAATCTGGAGTATTATTTTTATTTTTTACTATTATTATTTATATTTCGTCAGATATTAAAATTTTAAGAAAATTCATTTTTTGTGCTATAATATAACTATGTATAAAAAGAAAAAAGTTGCCTTAAAAAAGCAAAGAAAAACTAAGGGCAAAAAAATTTCCAACGTGCGTTTTCGTTAAGAACCAAAATGGAAAAACAAAAACAAAAAATGTACGTAGTGGCTGTAGACATGGGCTATGGTCATCAACGTGCTGCTTATCCGTTTATAGCTTCCAGCTACAACGGAGTGATTAATGCTAATCATTATGCTGGTATCAGTCGTCAAGAAGAAAACTCTTGGAACGGCGGTCGTTTTTGGTATGAATTAATCTCTCGTTTCAAAAATATCCCGCTACTAGGCACGACTTCTTTCAAGATCATGGATCATTTTCAGAAGATTCAGCCTTTTTATCCACGTCGTGATCTATCACCTTTGTCTCAGCAGTTGAAATGGTTCGATAAGCAGGTCAAGGATGGTTTGGGTAAAGCCCTGATCAATGACCTGAACAAAAAACCATTGCCATTTTTGACTACTTTTTTTGTGGCCGCTTATTTTGCTGAGCATCATGGCTATAAAGATAAAATATATTTAGCAGTTTGTGATGCTGATGTAGCGCGTGCTTGGGCTCCAGTGAATCCATCTACGAGTCGCATCATTTATTTGGCGCCAAACAAAAGAGTCAAAGAAAGATTGAAGCTTTATGGTGTCCGAGAAAGTCATATTCATGTGACTGGTTTTCCTTTGCCCAAAGAAAATATTGGTGGCTATAAATCAAATATTTTGCGTCACGACTTGAAAGCTAGACTTTACAATCTCGATCCTAGAGGTGTTTATCGCAAAAAATATGCCAAGGTTATCGAAGATTATCTCTGCCCAGTACGTGAGATAAAAAAGAAGCATCCACTGACTATTACTTTTGCAGTCGGAGGAGCTGGCGCTCAAAGAGATATTGGTGTCATGATTTTGCAGCGCTTGAAAAAGCATCTCAAAAAAGGTCAAATCAGATTGAATCTAGTAGCTGGTGCTCGCAACGATGTGTATTTATATTTTCAAGAATCCTTGAAATACAATGGTTTGGCGAATAACAAAAATGTCCGCATCATATACGCCGAAGATAAAGTAGATTATTTCAAGGCTTTTAATGAAGCTTTGCGTACCACTGATGTTTTGTGGACCAAGCCATCAGAGCTGACTTTTTATTGCGGACTAGGCTTGCCTATCATTATTTCTGAACCAGTCGGCTCCCAAGAGGAATACAATAGGGAGTGGCTGTTCAATATCGGTGCTGGTATTGATAGTCCAGATCCACGCTATGTCGATGAGTGGTTGTTTGACTTTTTGGACTCAGGCTGGCTAGCTGAGGCGGCTATGGAAGGCTTTTTGGATGCGCTAAAACACGGTACTTATAATATCGAAAATATAGTTTTGCACAATAAAATTACAGAAATTGACGAAGTGCATTTGCTCTAAAAAATTAT
The DNA here is from genome assembly GCA_964455165.1 of uncultured Gammaproteobacteria bacterium. Lineage (GTDB taxonomy): Bacteria > Patescibacteriota > Patescibacteriia > UBA1558 > GWA2-36-10 > CALMZN01. Next base: position 1,527 of record CAYVXP010000055.1, on the reverse strand, counting down.
GATTATTGAGCAAGTAAAAATCAGTAGCTACAAAAGTATTAAGCAGCCCATGCTGCTTAATCTTCATAAAATTAATATTATTATTGGTCAGAATAATTCTGGTAAAAGTAATATTTTGGATGCTATTCAGTTTGCCTTGCAGGCTCCCAACAAAGAAAGCAATATATTTTACGAAAAAACTGCTTTAGAGCTCAAAATAGCTTTTAGTCCAGAGGAGCAGGCCAAGTGGCAACTGCCAGAAGCTAGTGGTATTTTTTCTCAAAAAAATAATGAGCGAGCATTGCAATTTACTCGACAAACTTTGCCCTACGATGGCGCTTTGAGTAAATTTTTGCATCCCCAGGTCAAGAGATTGGATGAGGAGGCTTTTTTACAATTTCATCAGATTGAGAGTGATTATCGTAGTCTCCAAAATTTCCCCGGCTTTTATATGCGCTTTCAAGAAAATTTAAAAAAACATTTTCCGAAAATTTTAGCTTCACACAATGCCTTGGATATAAATTATGAAAGCGATGGTTTGTATGAGGGAGAGAGGCGAGTGACTATTGACCGTCTTGGTTCTGGTTTTCGTCGTATTTTTACCATGCTTTTGTACATCTTTCATCCAAATTATCAGATTGTCTTGATCGATGAACCAGAAACTCATCTGCACCCAGCCTTGCAAGAGCGTCTTTTGTGGGCCATGCAAAATAGTGATGCCGGGCAGATTATTTTCACTACTCACTCACCGTTATTTGTGAAGCCAATGACTTTGCCTCAGGTATTGCGTGTCGTCAAAGAAGGGGAGTCAACCAAAGCCTACGGCATCAGTCATGTGGGCTCTACTCATGGTTTTTATGATCCCCAACGTTTATTGCAAGAGCTCAATGCTGATAATTTAGAAATGTTTTTTGCTGATGAGGTCATTATGGTCGAGGGTATGTCTGACAAGCTACTCTTGAGGGGTTTGATCGATCATTTTTATCCAGGTGATAAAGATATCAAAGTAGTCCAGACTCATGGCAAGGGTAACATGAGTGTGTATGTTGATCTTTTGCAAATGTTTCAGATACCGTATCGCATCATCATGGATAGAGATGTTTTTAATCACGATGATTTGTTTCAGCTACTTGGTCATTTGAAAATACATTTACCAAAAATGTCCAATGACCAATTGATCCAGGAATTAAAAAAATATTTTGTTTATATTTTCCCCAATGGTGATCTAGAGGCTAATTATCCCCAGAGATATCAGAAAGATAAAAGTAAATCTCTCAATGCTTTGCGAGCGGCCAATCAAATAGAAGAGAGAGATTTTTTATCAGCTCGTATGAGTAATTTGCGGGAAATAATTCAGAATTTGTAAATTAAAAAAAATCTAGCTGATAGCTAGAAAAAAATGAGGCCCGACCCACGACGAGTCGAGCCCCTGATAATGTTGTGCCGTAGCCTGTGGCTAGGGCGGTGAACGAGGGTGCAGCATCGCTGCCTCCTGCCGGTATTGCTGGTGTATGACCTCTGCCATGGCGCGGCGGCGGCCTGTTTTTC
>CAYVXP010000054.1:0-5929 GCA_964455165.1 uncultured Gammaproteobacteria bacterium | reverse complement strand
TTTTAAACACGCCGTCGTCCTGCTATGCAGGACTTTGGCGCGCGAGACGTACCTATATCAAACTTTAGGATTAAATTAACGCTCCAATGCCTGATATTATTGAGTGTCTATATATTTTAAACAAAAAGAAAAGGGAGAGGGCACTCTCGGAGCACCCCCTCCCGTGGTACAAATTTGTGACTTGAAGCAGTCACACGACTTCAGGTCCAGCTAGGCGCCTTGTTGAGTGTACCACTCAGTTACCACTTAGTGGTGACGCTTACCTTTATCATTGACCATATAGTCGCTTGCTTCTCCGTTTACGGTGGACAGAACCCGCTGGCTCGGTATCAGCCAGAGACGACGACAAGGTCGTCTAGGATAAAAAATGGGGTCCCCACAACAAACGGCACTCTTAACTGTCGCCTGAGTATTGGGGTACCCGCCAGAGAACCCACAAAACAAGGGCGAAGTCTGCAGTATTGCGTGCAGGACCCCATATTGAAAATGTGCGTTACTATTTGGAAAATAATAACATAATAATCAAAATATGTCAATAATTAAAAAACTGCCAAAAAGGCAGTCTTTTATTATTTTAAACAAATAGCAGGTTTAATTATGATCAATGTTTTTATGTGCTTCAGTAAATATATCGTGTAACCTATCATACCAATCAGCAAAAGCACCGGCAAATTTGTCTTGCACCTTTTTTAGATTATCCTTATCATCAAACCAATCTACGTCTTGTTGAAAAATTAGATAATCATTATCAAACTTATTCACCTCACCCCTGATCACACTCTGAGCTTTTTGATCGGTAATCTGAGGAATGACTTCTGTGATCAAACTACGACGCAAATCAATGATTTTTTTCTGCTCAGCTTTTACAAATTTCATGCCATCACTGAGATTGTCTTTCTGGTCAACAACAACTTCTTTTCTATCAAGTACCATAGAATTTTTTTCCAACATATTTTCTACTTCCTGAAATTTCTCAATACCTTCGGGAGTAGTCAATTCTAACAAGCGTTGATTCAGAGCCTTGACCCTATCACCATCTTTGGCCTCACCACTAGCAAGTAATTCTTGACGCTGGGTCAATAAATCATTAATTTCATTTTGTCGAGAATCTTCGATACTATTTTGTAAATTTTCCTCTGCAAAACCTGATAATTTTTCTGACATATTTTTTTAAATTAATCACTCAATGCTTGATCCATGCTTTCTGGCTCAACGCCAGTGCTTTTTACACCACAAGCTTTAGCTGCAGCGTGAAAAGTTTTCCAAACATTTTTATTAGTAGCATTATAAGTAGTACGAGCAGTTTTACGAGCTTTGTTGTATGTATCCCAAGCAGCCTTACGGACTTTATTTCTTTCCTTCACATCAGCTATACCCCAAGCAGTCACCAGGGCGGTCTTTCTAGTTTGCATAGCAGCATTTATAGCTGTAGCACGAGTATTGTAGGCTCCCATGATACCATCCTCACGCACTCCGATAGCATTTTGCAAACAAACGGCTGGATAGCCCGGAGTAGTAGTTGGTGTAGTAGAAGTGATACTATTCCTACCCATAGCCCTGTCTTTTTCTGAAGTATTATTTTCTTTTTCAGCAAAGACGACTTGACTCAGACCAAAAGTAATGGCCAATAAGCCAAAAATAAATAAAATTTTCTTCATATCTTTTTAGTTAATTATTTGATAAATAAATTATTATTGAGCAACCCAACCACCATCCACGGCTAAAATCTGACCAGTGGTATAGCTAGACGCCTCGCTAGCCAAATACAAAGCTGCTTCAGCAATATTAATTGGCATACCAGCATGACCCATGGGGGTCATAGCAGTCATTAATTGTTGGAAACCGGGATCAGCTAAATATGCTTTGGTCATATTGGTATCAATCACTCCTGGAGCAATAGCATTGACGCGAATCTTATCTTTGGCCAAACCAACGGCTGCTGATCTAGTCAACTGCACAATACCACCCTTGGAGGCACAATAAGCTAAAGAACCATTGAAACCAACTAAGCCAGCAATGGAAGCCATATTTATAATACTACCAGCGCTTTTTTGCTGCAACATAACTTGAGAAGCAGCTCGGAGACCATAAAAAACACCAGATAAATTAACCTCAATAGTCTTGTGCCATACCTCATCAGTAGTATCATTGGCGTTGCCACTGGTAGCAATACCAGCGTTATTGACCATAATATCTAGACGACCAAATTTATCAACGCATGATTTAACTAAGGCATCTACCTCGGCTGACTTGGATACATCACACTTGATAAACATGGCTTGCTCAGTATATTTTTGCAATAAATCCTGAGGTCCGTCATTGACGTCAGATAAAACTACCTTGGCGCCTTGGCTCAAAAATTTTTCGGCTATAGCCAAGCCAATACCCGAGGCGGCACCAGTGACAATAGCCACCTTATTATCTAATTGCATATATTTTATTTTATTAATTATTAACTGATTTATTATAACACATTTTACAAAATAATCGACAAACTACAATTTTCTAGTATCATAAGCCCAATACAAAAGGGCCTGACGCTGACGAGGTCGACAAGACACATCGCCCTTTCGACAATGTCTGACTATCTGGAAAATATGACGCCTGACATTTTTCCAACGCTTTATTTGACGCAAATCTTCTCCTGAGATGCGTCTACCCATGTAGTAGCGACAATACCATTGGAACCAGCCCCTTGGATCATCTCTATAAATCCAACCTTTTTTCTGCCACTCTAATAAAGATTGACTGGCATTAACTTTGAAATAATTTAGTTGCGGATCTTTTTTATCTTTAGCTAATTTAGCTTTTTGAAACCAAGTACGTGGAAATTCTTTTTGGCAATCCGTCATATACTTACCCCCAAAAACTCCTAAAGCCAACATTTGCTGGGGCTTGAGATCGGGCTGAAAATCAGGGTGAAAATTTTTACCCACTGCTTCAGTCAAATAATAGCGATATTTTTTTTGAAAAGAGTCATTGACTACTACTAACTTGGGTTTCATAAGATTATTCAGTCACTAGACGGCAAACTGTATCTACGCACTTGACTGTATTCTTATCAATATATGGACAAGGGGAGCAATTTATACCCTGTGGTTTTTTGAAAGGGCAGTACGGCTTCCAATTACTATTAGCTACCACACCACAAGCACAGGGTGTGCAGTCAGGAGAGACTAGATGACACTCACTATCCGCTGTACAAGTGATTTTTGGTTTATTTTGCACCAAATCATTTAGATAATTATTATAAGTATAAAAACTACCCTGATTGTTCATATAAATAAAGCCATAAATCAGCCCAGCGAATATTAAAATAAATAATATTATTTTCATATCATTTATTTTAGCATTTTCTGGTATTTTTTGATATAAGCACAAAAAAACCGGCCCAGAGGGACCGGTTTTTTTCTGTTAGCTTAAAAAAATATTATTTTTTCTTTTTAGCTGGTGCTTTTTTAGCTACAACTTTAGTTTTAGCTTTTTCTTTAGTAGGAACCTTGGCTTCTACCTTAGCTTCAACTTTTGTTTCAAGCTTAGCTGATTTAGCTACTTTTTCTACTGTTTCAGGTTTGGCTAATTTAGCTACTTTGTCTACTGGAGCGTTAGGAGCTAATATTTTAATCAATTGATCCATTTTGGTATTCAACATTTTGATCTGTTGCATTACTTCACCAGAATCTTTGGATTCATGACCACCTTTACTAAAGTTGTCATTGCCACCTTTACCAAAACAATTGTCGCAAAAAACTGGTTTGCCAGCTGTTGGCCTAAAAGGCACCTGACATTCTTTACCACATTTGTCACAAGTAGCGCTGTGCATCTGCTTATCATCAAAACCAAAGCGATCACGTCTTTCACCACCAAAACTACTAGGTCTGGAGTTACTAGCACCACCGTTTTGCTTTTCAAAACATTTGCTACAAAAAATTGGTCGGCCATTACTTGGCTTGAAAGGAATTTCACAATCCTGACCACATTCACTGCAGACTGCTTGGTGCATTTCAGGTCTAGCGCCATCACGACCACCAGGTCTACGATTGCCACCAAATGACTTATTACGATCAAAACCACGGCTAAAACCGCTACTTGGTCGTCTACTATCTCTACTGTCTCTATTAAAATTGCCCATTATTTATGTTTAATTACTTAATAAGAAGAGACTATAACACATTTTTCAAAAAAAATCAATAGCTAGACAAAGAGGGTAATTTAGGGTCTCATTCTGAGCTCTTATTATTTATTATTAACAAAATTTTAAGTCACAATTTTTAAACCCGCTAAACGGCCAGTAGCCCAAGCAGCCTGCAGATTAAAACCACCTGTAAAGCCATCAATATCCAATATCTCACCAGCTAAATATAAATTTGGACAGACTTTGGACTGCATAGTACTAGGATCGACTTCTGATAGACTAATACCACCAGCGGTCACAAATTCATCACCAGCCCGACGATTTTTAATAGTCAAAGGTAGATTTTTTAAAAACTCTGCCGAGCGTCTTAATTCTACTTTACTTATTTCACTATTTTTTTTAGTGGGATTAATATCTAATTGTTCTAATAAAATTTTAGTAAAAGACAAGGGCACAAATAACTGTAAAGCGTGCTTAAATAATTTTTTGGAATTAGCACTGGCGAAATTTTTTAACTGCAACAAAACTTTATCAACTGATAAATCTGGTGTGATATCCAAAAATATTGACAAAGGCTTGGCCTCGCTAAAATTTTCAAAAGCAATGAGTGAGGAAAAAGCAAAAACTGCCGGTCCGCTAATGCCCCAATGAGTAAAAATAAATGGACCAGTAGCTTCGTGCTTCTTATTAGTATTAGTTTTGATCACAGCCTTAGTAAAAGCCAGTCCAGCTACCTGTGCTGGCCAAGACTCCACAGCCACCAGTGAGCTCAAGGATGGTGCCAGCTGACCAGCAGTGTGACCCAAAGATTCGGCTAGCTGATAGCCATCGCCAGTCGAGCCAGTCTGACGATAGGCTTGGCCACCCAAAGTCAAAATAACTTTATCAACTTGTAAATCGGCTTGATTTTGAGAATGTATAATAAAAAACTGACCTTTTTTCTCAATATTTTGCACCGCATGTTTAAATAATACTTTGGTCTTATTTTTTTTGAAAATATTTTCAAAAACAGCGACTACATCTTTACCGTTATTCGACACGGGAAAAACTCGCTCATCAGCCTCACACTTTAGTGGCACACCATGATCAGTAAACCAATCCTGCACTGTCTGTGGTGGAAAAACATGCATAGCCGAGTTCAAAAATTTACTACCACGAGGATATTTAGATAAGACAATTTTAATATCTTGCAGGCCAGTAGTGACATTGCAGCGACCACCACCAGAAATAATCACTTTCTTACCCAAAGAATCATTTTTTTCTAACAAAAAAACTTCTACGCTTGGATTATTTTCATTTATAGTAGCGGCACACATCATCCCTGAAGCACCACCACCAATGATCGCTATACGCATAAAATTATTTCTGCCACTATAAATATTAAAAACTGATTTTACCACTCAAAATTTCTGTGGCTTTGGCACTATCGACGCTAGACCACTCAACAAATTTTTGTAAAAATTTCATTTTATCCTGCCCAGAATATAAAACTACTTTGGAAGCCTCACTATACAGAGGAAATAAATAAACTGACCCTTTTTTTGTCTTAGCATCGATACTCAATCCCAAGCTCAGGCCAGTTTGGGTATCAGCGGAAAAATATTGATCAAAGATAAAATTACCCAAAGAGTAAAAAATAGGCTTATTTTTATAAATTTCTAAACCCTGCACCACATGTGGGTGATGCCCGATGATGACATCAGCGCCACTATCTGACAGGGCGTGGGCAGTTATACTTTGTGTCGTATTATATTCATGCTCATACTCGGTGCCCCAGTGGATATTGACGACCAC
>CAYVXP010000053.1:0-5945 GCA_964455165.1 uncultured Gammaproteobacteria bacterium | reverse complement strand
ATGGGGATCAGGATGTCGCCGTACAGGGCCAACTTTCTGGCCTCCTGTCGGCTCATGGTGATGCCCGCAATTTTCTTGGGGCAGTCGACGAGGGTTTCCTTGAACATGGTTGCGTGCAATTCATCAGGGAGATTGGACACCCAATGAATTTTGTGGCTTTCCACATGATCGCGGTCGATTTTACGACGGCCCATTATTAGCATCCTCCTTGTGCAAGTGTACTTCTGCGCGAGCAAAGATGTGTGAACAGTGAGAGAACAGCAAACATCTTATACTAACATTTATTGGCTCTTTAGTCAATAGGGTCATTTGCCTTAGTACGCAGCATTGCTATAGAATAGAGTATATAAATAATGTCATATGTTAAAAATCACTCTAGTAGCAGTTGGTAAAATCAAAGAAAAATTTTGGCAGACAGCCATGGATGAATATGTTAAAAGATTAAAGCCATATACTGTTCTTAATTTTGTAGAAATAAAAGCTGAGTCATTTTCTAATCAAAATAAAAAACAGGCCCAAGCTAGTGAGAATCAACGTCTTATAAATGCTTTAGAAAAATATAATAAACAAAATATTTATTTACTAGCAGAAGCTGGTCAAGAATTTGATTCTTTAAAATTTGCTAAATTTATTGCTAGTCAATCAGAGATTATTTTGGTCATTGGTGGGGCCTTGGGTTGGGCAGAGGAGATTAAGCAAAAATATCCGCAAAGTATTTCTCTGTCTCAGCTGACCATGCCTCATGAGATGGCGAGAGTGGTATTATTAGAACAAGTGTACAGAGCAACAACTATTTTAAATAACAAAGAGTATCATTATTAAAAAGCCCCTTGACGGCTTTTTATTTTTATTATATAATTAGATATATATCTAAATATCTAATTAAAATCTATGTCTTTATCCAAAACATTCTCTGCTTTATCTGAGCCCAATCGCCAGAAGATTTTGGATTTATTGAAAAAAGGTGAGCTGTCGGTCAACGAGATTGGTAAGTATCTGGATGTGACTACCCCGACTTTATCTCATCACCTTGATATTTTGAAAAGAGCTGATTTGATTTCTAGTCGTCGTCAGGGCCAACAAATTATTTATTCTTTAAACTTTAGTATCCTAGAAGAAGTAGCCGAAAAAATATCTAAATTCTTGACGGTTAAAAAAGCAAAAAAATAATTAACAAAATATATGCAATCACCAATTAAGTTAACTTGGAAAAGCGAAATTTGGTCAATATTAATAGTCTTGGCCACAGTAGTTTCTAGTTTTTATTTTTATGCTCATTTCCCTGAGCGTGTCGTCACTCATTGGGGTTTCATGGGTGAGCCTAATGGTTGGTCTAGTAGAGCGGAGGCTGCCTTTGGCGTCATGGCTATAGTGCCGGGTATGTATTTGATGTTTTTATTGTTACCCTTACTTGATCCCAAGAAAGAGCGCTATACGGAGTTTGCCAAAGTCTTTCATTTATTTAAAAATGTTTTAATAACTTTTTTTGCCGCTATTTATTTATTGTCTAGTTTGTATAATATTGGCTACCCAGTGCAGATCCAATTTTGGGTGCCTTGGCTAGTTGGCTTACTCATGATTTTTATCGGCAATTATTTAGGTAAGATCAAACCAAATTGGTTTGTCGGTATCAGGACTCCTTGGACCCTGTCATCGGAAAATGTTTGGTACAAAACTCATCGAGTTGGTGGTTGGGCTTTTATCTTGTTTGGAGTTTGTATTATCATCTCACCAAATTTATCGCAGACTTGGGGCACGGGCCTGTTTACCGGCGGAGCTATAGTCTGTATTTTTGGTACAGTCTTATATTCTTATATTTTATACCTACAGGAAAAGAAAAATAAGTAAAAAAAATCAGGGCCCGGAATTGTTTCCGGGCCCTGTGTTATAGGGATGCTGTTAGCAGCCCAGTCTAGCGACAGCCAGACGCATAGCGTCCAGCACATTGATCTCCCAGTGTCCCTGGTGGTTTTTGATCGCTGGTAATTGCTTGCTGGCGATCAAGTGACGTACTTCACGTATCGTCACACGCAGAACAATAGACGCTTCTTCGGTGCCAATGGGTTCTTGGAGGGAATCAAGGATTGCCTCCAGCTTGCCATTGATCTGGACAGGATCAACGTGCAGGTCAGCACACAACCGATTGAAGATCAACTGATCGCCGATCAAGCCGTTGCGCTTTGTCAGCGGTAGGTAGACTTCATTGAAAAGACGAGCGTCTTTTTCTTTCAGTCTGTCCAACAGCTTGGCCAGCAAGTCGATGCCTTCATCCAGAATTTCCTTCTGTAGTGAACCGAGGTGTTCCCACAGAGGAAGAGGAAGCCTTTCTTGGTTATAATCTTCTACCATTTTTCACCTCCTTGTGATGTTGAGCGTTGACGGTTGATGGGAAAGAGCGAAGGAGTATTATATATTTTTTAGAGATTTAGTCAAGTAGGTGCCTTGGAGCTTATAACCAAGCTTACGATAGTAGTTGCGGACACCAATACCAGAGATGACGGCTATTTTTTTTACTTTATGATCTCGAGTTATTTTCTCGGCTTCTTGCATGAGGCGTTTGCCAAGTCCCAGGTGTTGGGTTTTGCCTATCTCATCATCCAGAGACTCATCGTAGACTGGCACCATCTGACCATAGACATGGAGCTCGCGGACTATCGAGGCATTTTTTAATTCAGGAAAAATATTATTTTTTAAATCATGATTGAAACGTAGGCGCAGAAAAGCATAGACCTTAGTACGATCTTTATTTTCAAAACTTAAAAATATTTCTTTGCCACCACTCGCTTCATATTCGCGGCTAACTAATTCTAAATCTTTGAGCTCATATTTATCATCGCGGACTTCTCGGCAACGCAAACACTGACAAGAGGCTCCTTGTTTTTTTAATTCAATCTGTAAAAATTGACGCAGGTTTGTTATTTTATTGCCGGCCACTATACTTTCTTCTGGGATATCACGGATCAGACGATTGATGCGCATGTAGGGCGGGATGATTTTTTTGACGGCGAGTAATAAATCAAGCAATTGTTTTTTAGTGTAGGGTTTATATTTTTTTTCTTTGTACCAGCCATAGAGCTCAGCAAATTCATTGACTACACAGGGGTATATTTTGATCTGATCTGGTTGTAAATCAGGGGAGCTAAATACATATTTAAACATTGCTAAATCTTTTTGCGGTGTGGAGCCGGGTAAATCTGGCATATAGTGATGATCTACTTTGAAGCCGGTTTCTTTGAGGAGGCGAGTAGCTTTGATACTTTGCTCGATACTATGTCCGCGTTTGATAAGATCTAGAATTTTATTATCAGTATGCTGGACGCCAAGCTGGACACGAGTGGTGCCAAGGCGACGCATTTTTTTGAGCTCAGTCGGGTTGATATAGTCTGGTCTAGTTTCTAGAGTCAGACCAATGATTTTATATTTGGCAGTTTCGTTTATTTTTTGTTCTTTTTCTAAAGTAAAAGCTTTTCTTTTTTTCTTTTGACCGACTTGTCCTGAGCCATTCGGCCCCGAGCTCATGGCCGAGGGGCTTGCCGAACGGAATATATTAGCCGCATAAAAACAATCACGGATAAATTCATCTTGATAGTGAGTGGGATAGACAGACCAAGTGCCACCCAAGACTAGTATTTCTAGTTTATCGACAGCGTGGCCATTATTTTCTAGAGCCTGGATACGCATAGTCACTTGGCGAAAGGGATCAAATAGATTCATCTTGGCCCTCGCTGCTGCTGGCTCATTGGATAGATAGCTTTTGGGCATGCCGACCTCTGTCGGGCAGTAGACACACTTACCTGGGCAGACAAATGGCTTGGTCAGCACAGTGATGACTGAGACACCAGACAGAGTGCGGACAGCTCTTTTTTTGAGGAGCTGCTCGAAGCTACTATCAGCTTTTATTTTATTTTTTTTCAACAATTGACGATAGGCCAAAATCAGGGTAGCCTTAGTATTGGCGGGCATTTTACGGGAGCTAAAAGATTGTCGTAACTCTTTAGAAAAATCTAAATCAGTAGGGTATTTACGACCCATGAGCTCCAAAACTATTTCTTCAAATATTTTATTATTTTTTTCCATGAGTGATATAAAGCAAGATTTACAAAACGTTTATGACTCTATAGCCAAGGATTTTTCTAAAACTAGGCACATACCTTGGGAGGAGTTATCCGTTTTTATACCATATTTGCCAGATGGGGGCAAGATTTTAGATTTGGGCTGTGGTAATGGCCGTTTGTTGAAAGTGATCCAATTAGCTGGTAAAAAATATGAATATCTAGGCGTTGATTTTAGTGATAAATTATTAGAACAAGCTCGTCAATTATTTCCTGATGAACATTTTGAGCAAGCTGACATGGCTCGTTTAAATTTTCCGGAAAATAGTTTTGATGTTATTTGTTTGATAGCCTCTTTTCATCACCTTGATAACAAAAAAGAAAGAGAGGACTTGTTGAATAATATTTATCGTTGGCTGAAACCCGGTGGAGTGCTCTTTATGACCAACTGGAATCTACTACAGCCAAAGTATTTCAAATATATTGTCAAAAATATCAAACATAAAAAAGTGTGGAATGATTTTTTTATACCCTATACTCCGACCCATGGATATGGCAGACACTGGCGTTATTATCATCATTTTACAAAATCAGAGCTACAATCTTTATTACTAAAAGCTGGTTTCAAATTAGAACCATTGGGTCTTTACAAAAGTAAATATAATTTAAATTGTCTAGTGAAAAAGTAGAATTATTTTAGATCCAAAAATTCTTCCTCATCATCAAAGCCATAGTCATAAACAATCTCCTCACCTTTGGAGATTTTTTTGAGTGCCTTCATCATCAAGTAGCGATCATTTCTATGCTTTGGGTAATAGATATCGGCATTGGGATTTTTACGATCATGATTGTAGATCGATCCATAGCCAAACATGATACAGTCTTTGCGATGGGTTTCTAAGTACATAGGATAAAAAGTCAATAAATCAGATTCATCGTCCAGATATTTTACATCTTTTTTGGATAAATAAATGACAGGAAAAGTTTCAATGGTTTCTCCTTTTTTGATGTCGGCTGTGGCGACTACACCTAGGCCCTTACCTGGTGTTTCGACAATCTTGATTTTGGTTGGGGGGATGATTTTAAGTTTTTTGGTCATATTTTATTAGGTTTAAATTTTTTTATTTCTCCAAATACTTTTAACCAGTTAGGACAAGGAACGACATTGAGTTTACTGTCAGTAGTATGGTGATCATATAAAAATACTACACCCTTATAATTTTTGTCCAGAAATTCTAGTAACTTGGTGTTGTCATCGATGATCCCTAAGATTTGAGGATAAAGTTCTAGTAAAACTCCGGCTTTCCATTTGTTTCCTTCGGCGTGAGGCACGGTCATGGGCCTGCAGATAATTGGTGCCCTTGGAAAGCCATGTTTGTCTAGCCAAATTTTAGTGCCAGGACTTACTATTTCTGGTCGGACAGTGATGTAGGCTGCCACTGGCATGATTTCATTTATTTTATTTAAATAAATGTTAGCATCTTCGATTAGCGGTAAATTTTCTTGCAACTCATTAGAACGTATTTCTTTGTCTATCCATAACTTGGCCTCATCATGTTGCCAATAGGGGACATTGCTAGTGTAGCGGTATTTTTCAATAATTTCTTTGACTGACAAATTTTCTGGATTGCCAAAATTTTCTTGGAGCTTGGAAACCAGATGTCCAATAGTATAGGACAAAGTCTCATCAATATCAACTGCTAGACCGCTAATATTTATTTTTGACTCATTATTCATGGCCTAAGTTTAGCCAATTTTATGAAAGATGTAAATCTTTTTTGCGTCTGAGCTTTTGTTGTGTTTTTTCTCAGCAATATGATAAAATAAGGCATATCAGTAATATAAACTATATGGATGCTAGTATTTTTCGCTCATACGATGTGCGTGGCCTAT
>CAYVXP010000052.1:0-5968 GCA_964455165.1 uncultured Gammaproteobacteria bacterium | reverse complement strand
ATAGCCAAAAGCGGACTAACTGATCCCAAAGTCCCACCGCCCACTAATAAAATTTTAGATTTTTTTTCTTCCATATATTAAGCTGTAGTATGCCTAGAAATATTAGCCAAAATACCGATAGCCATCAAGGTGACGGTTAGGTTGGAGCCACCCAGAGAAATAAAAGGTAAAGGCACTCCAGTCAAAGGCATGACTTGTAGTAGTCCAGCCACATTGATAAAAAATTGAGCCGTCAACCAAACTACAATGCCGACGGTAAAAAATCTAGCATAATTGTCTGGTGCATACTTGGCGATCAAAAATCCTCTCCACAAGACAAGAACAAATAAAAATATAATACCGACTGTAAAAATAAAACCAACTTCTTCGGCCATGATAGCAAAAATAGAATCATTGGCTGGCATGGGTACATAAGATTTTTGTTTGGAGTTGCCTAGACCCAAGCCCCACCAACCACCAGAACCGACAGCAATCAAAGATTGTTTGAGTTGCCAACCAATACCCTGAGGATCGATATCTGGATTCCACCAAGCAATAAAACGATTCATACGATAAGGCGCTGCTTTGATCATGACAAAAAAAGCCAAAAAACCAGACACTAATATATAAACCAAATGCTTAATCGAGGCGCCAGCTACAAAAAACATACTCAAGGCTATGCATAATATCACTAGTAACGTACCAAAATCTGGTTGTTTGATAATCAATAAACTCAAAATACCCAAGATGAACAAAAAAGGAATAGTACCTCTTGACCAAGTACCGAGCTCTTTGTAACGACTATCGAGCCAACTAGCTAAATAGGCAATATAAAATAATTTTACCAACTCAGTCGGCTGAAAAGAAACTCCACCCAAAACAATCCATGATTGAGCCGAACCATAGTTATTATTTAGACTAGAAACAAATACTAAGCCCAATAAAATAAAACAGCCAATCAATAAAAATTTAGAAAATTTTTGTATGCTCACGTAGTCTGTACGAAAAGCGACATAAAATAAAAATAAACCAGGTAAAATACCGTGTAATAACTGCTGCTTCACTAGACGATAAGTGTCATGATAGCGATAAAAAGACTCAGTAGCCGAAGCCGAAGATAAAAATAATAAACCCAAAAAAACCAAAACACCAACAGCCATCAACAAAACAGTGTCTGGCTGATGACCAGCACCGCGCTTGGCATAAAATGGCTCTATCAGCCAATAAAATAAATTGAACCTAGCTCTTCTAAGCATTGACTATATTGTTAAATTGTTGGGCGCGATCAAATTCGTTTTTAAACATATTGAAGCTAGCCGCGGCTGGAGAAAATAAAATCACACTAGCTTTATTTTTTTTGGCTTCTAGCATTGCTATGCTCCAAGCTTGCTTTAAGCTACTGAGCTCAGAGTGAATCTTATCTTTGGGATAAGATACTTTTTTCAACTCCTGCAATAATTTTTCACTAGCATTACCTTGCAACAGTATTACTGATTCTACTTGTTTTTTTATCACTCTTGCTAGCTCAGGGTATTCTAATAATTTATCTACTCCACCGCCCAATAATATTATCTTTTCATTGGCCAGGGCTTTTATGGCAGCAATAGCTGCATCAGGAGTAGTCGAAGTTGAGTCATTGTATATTTTCAAACCAGCTGTTTTTTTGATCAACTGCAAGCGATATTCGATACCAGAAAAATTATTGACAGTACTGCTGATTTTTTTATTATCAATACCTAGGATTTTAGCCACACAGACAGCGGCCAAGATATTTACCAGATTGTGCTGACCAGGAACCTTGATATCAGTAATAGGCATCACTAATTCATTTTTCTGGCCATCAAAAAAATAAATATTATCTTGCTTCAAATAAGTTCCTTTGACTTTTTTATTTAAAGAAAAATAATAAACTTTTGATTTTACTTTTTTGGCAAATGATTTGGTGTGAATATTATCCGCATTGAGTACCACTATATCGCCAGCTTTTTGGTATTTACAAATAGAAAATTTGGCTGCCCGATAGTCAGAAAAAGAGCGATAACGATTGAGATGATCGATCATGACATTGGTCACCACAGCAATATGTGGCGAAATATGATATTGCTCCAAACCTTCTAGTTGCCAACTAGACAGCTCTAGGACTGGCCAGCTATTTTTTGGCAAATGATCGACGACTGACATCATGGCAGTTTTGGCTATATTGCCAGCCAAGACACTTTTTTTGTGTTTCTTCTTCACTATCTCCTCTAGTAGTGAAGCAGTAGTAGATTTACCACGCGTACCAGTGACAGCGATAATCGGACTAGTGAACTCTTGAAAAAACAAAACTGCCTCATTGGTAATAGGAATTTTATTTTTCTTGGCTATTTTTAAATAGGGAGAATCCTGTGGCACACCAGGATTTTGGATAATCAAATCTTGATCGACAAAATCAGTCTCAACATGCCCACCAAGTGTATATTTTATTTTTTTACTACCAGGAAATTTTTTTATTTTGTCTAGCGTGTTTTTCAAATCTTTGGCACTCTTGGTATCAGTGACCGTCACTTCTGCGCCATGCCTGAGTAGCCACTCTACCACAGCCAAAGCACCACCGTGCAGGCCTAAACCCATGACTAATACTTTTTTTTGTCTATAGTCTGCCATAGAGCAAATCAATAATAGCAATAATCAAACCCAAGACAGCCAAAATACCAGACAAGAGCCAAAAACGCATGACTATCTTGGTCTCTGGCCAACCTTTGGCTTCAAAATGATGATGCAAGGGAGCGGATAAAAAAACTTTTTTCTTACGAAATTTTTTCGATAAAATCTGGATAATAACTGATAGTGACTCCATCAAAAACAAAAAGCTGATAATCGGCAACAGTAAAGCGTAGCCAGTCAACATAGCCACGATACCCAAGGCAATACCCAAAGACATAGCGCCAGTATCGCCCATAAAAAATCTAGCTGGATGGATATTGAACCACAAAAAAGCAATCAAAGCACCTACTATGGCTCCACAAAAAGCCGCTAGATTATAATTGTGCTGGACAAAAGCAATGGTGGCAAAAGCACCAAAAGAAGCCAAGGCCAATCCTCCGGCCAAGCCATCGAGACCATCTGTCTCATTGACTGAAAAAGCAGTCGCTACAATGATAAAAATAAAAAAAGGAATAAACCACCAACCCATGCTATACAAACCCACAAAAGGAATACGTATGGTATCCCAATCTAGCTTGAAATAAAACCACCAAGCTCCAAAGGCAGCAATAGCTGTATACATAAGCAAGCGATGCTTGATAGTCAAACCACCGCCCTTGCCTCCACCCTGACGCTTGATATTGAACCAATCATCGAGTAAGCCAACTAAAGCTGAGGCCACAAAAGCGCCAAGTGGTAGATATGTTTCTTTTCTATTTATAAAATTTAGTCTAGCCAAAGTTGACTCTGGCCACCAAATAGCAATCAACAAAAATACCAAACCCAAAAGTAAAACTGTAAACCAAATCAAAACTCCACCCATAGTCGGGGTACCGGATTTAGCTTTGTGCAAACTAGAAAAAATTGGTGTTTGTCCGTCATCACGAATACTCTTACCCAATTTATATTTATACAAAATATTACTCCACGTAGGAGTCAACAAAAAAGCTAAAATAAATGAGATGGTGGTTAAAGAAAAAATCTTGATAATTTCTTGCTCAGGCATTGAGGTTGTAGTTTAAAATATAAAAATAATATGTAAAAAACATGGCGTTGGAACACAAGATATAAGCCAATATAAAATGACTAAAGGCTGGTCTTTTGGTAAAAACTACTGTGGCAATAATAAAATTGGCTAGACTCAAAAATAATAAAATCAATGGTAGGTAAACCAACCAATGCCAATCACCCAACAAATCAATGCCAGAATATATATTATAATGCAGAGAAGCTATGGGACTAGGATTAATTTTGGTGAAAAAATAAAAAAACCAAGTAGCCAATACAAAAAGTATGGAGCTATTGGTCAGCCAAAAAGACCAGTGATCCTTATAGATAACCTTAATTTTCATCCACAACAATCGAAACATAGGGTTTATTTTACCAGAATAATCAATTATTGTAAAAAAGCTTTTTATTACACTATAATACGGGGAATAATACAAGACTAGACTACCTTGATCTGTTTGACGCTGGGTAGTTTAGACCTGATCTCGTGCTCGACCAAAAACTTGACCGTAATGTCGGACAAATGACAATGAGCACAGGCACCCTGCAAAGAAATGGTGACTATGCCCTGCTTTTGGTCGTATTTGACTAGCTGTAAATCACCATTGTGTTGAGCTAGGGAAATACGAATATTCTCTATTATATCTAAAAGCTTTTGCTTGTTACTTAATTTTGCCATATATTTTTTTAAACGTTTCTTCTAATTTATTTTTGGCTTCTACGCTATGAGCAAAATGCTTCAAACCATCACCATCATAGCGTGGGATGATATGCCAATGCACATGATTGACTATTTGTCCGGCCGCCTGACCATTGTTGATCGCGACATTGAAGCCAGCGCTAGCTAAAACATCACCTAGCTGTGTAGCTACACAATGCACGACTTTCATATGATCCGCTGCTTCTTCATTACTCTGCCCTGCAAAACTAGCAATGTGTTTTTTTGGTATCACCAGAGTATGACCGACAGTGTTTGGCTCAATATCTAAAAAAGCTAAATAATCATTATTTTCAAAAATTATTTGTGCTGGTATTTCTTTATTGACAATTTTACAAAATATACAATCCATATAATTATTTTATTATTACTTTATACAAATTTAAATTATTACTAATCGCTACTGGCGCCCCTAAGTCCAGATCGCTAGCAGACATCACTTTTTTCACTTTGGCCAATTGTTCAAGGCTGTCGCTAGAATAATAATAAATATCTACTGAACCATAAATATTTTTTATCCTCGGCCAGAGAGCCAAATCTCCCTGTGGCACCACTACCCGATAATAAGGATAAAGATACTTATCACTACGCTCGGAGATAATCACTGAACCAGCGGGAGCAATTTTTTTAATAGCTTGCCACTCTCGATAATAATTTTGAACATATTGCCCATGAGCCAGTAGCCCATCATTTTTGGTAAAAATAACTTGATTAGATGAAAACAAAATTAAAAATGCTAAAATACAAATTTGCCAAAAATAATTATTTTTTAAACTCTTCGTCAGATAACTGATGCCCATAGCCACTAGTGGCATAGACATGATAAATATCGGCAAAAAATAACGCACATAAGAAATACTGATGGTATTCAAATTTTTGACTAAGGCATCAGAAAAATTCCATGAACCATAATACAAAACTAATAAAGCACCAATAATAACATAAGCACGTAAATATTTTCTTTCACGATTATTATTTTTTTTACTCAATATCTGCCAAACACCTACTAGAATAAATAAACTATAAGGCCAAATCAAAAGCCAAAAATACTTGATATAATTCTTGGCCGCCAATCCCAAATCAATACCAAAAGGAAAAAGCCAAGAAAAAATATTATTAGTAGCTAAACTTGTTTCACTAGGCATACTATTGCCTTGAAAATTGGAGTAGCCAGTCAAAAAATAACCACCAAAAACAGCTTTGTTGAGATACAATGCCCAAATAATAATAGCAGCAAAAATAATGAAACTATTCAAAATACGTAAGTTCTGAACTTTTGGTCGCAGATAATAAAAAAATAAAAATAACATGGGAGCCAGCCAGATAATCTCTGGTGGACGACAAACAATAGCCAAGGCAAAAAATAAGCTGCCAGCTATGTATTTTTTATCCAAAAACGCATACAAGGCTAGCAGAGCTAAAAATAAAACTATAATATTTGGTAATAATGGCTGACTAGAAAAATAAACCCAAGGACCCAAGGTAGCTAACAATATACTACTGATGGTGGCCAAGCGCTTATCCTGCCATAATTTTAAAACTAATAAATAAAAAATAAATACTATACTAGCTGCTAAC
>CAYVXP010000051.1:0-6139 GCA_964455165.1 uncultured Gammaproteobacteria bacterium | reverse complement strand
TAGTTTGAAAGATTTATTTAAATATATTGGACAAAGAATTTATAATGTCACTGATGAGATTGTAGCTTTGTTTTAATAAATGATAATAAAAACTACCTAGTTCCTCGCGAGGAGCTAGGTAGTTTTTTGTTTAGCAAAATCAATAAATATGCTATAATACATAAAGTATATATTGACTATTTGAGCAAATAGTGTTACATTATATTGTTTAATAAACATTGATGTCCAAAAGAAAAATCAGCGATTTTGAGGATCTAAAACATAGGGATAGCGATGGTGATGGCTTGTCAGATTATGATGAGATTTTTGTTTATCACTCTGATCCACTAAATGCTAGCTCTGCTCAAGATGGTTTTACTGATTACCAAAGAGCGCAATTAGATTTAGAAGCAATAAATAGTGTATTTATGAAAGATTTTTTCATCCCCAACAAAAATAATAATTTCAAACCGCACATCTTAAAACCTCGTCGTTTATTTTTTTATTCACTGAGTGCCATAGCTATCAAAATTTTTGTTATTGCCGTTGCTTTGGTTTTTCCGGTCACAGCTTGGTTGACTCCAGATTTTTTGAAAACAGAGAGTGTAGAAATAGTTACTTTGACTAATACTTTGCGTCAATCATTGGGTTTGCAGACACTAAAAAATAATGAAGTTTTACAAGCAGCTGCCTTTGCCAAAGCCGAGGACATGGTCGTCAATCAATATTTTGCTCATGTCAGTCCCGACAAAAAAGGCTTAAGACATTGGCTGAGCGCTCAAGGCTATAACTATCAGGTAGCTGGTGAAAATTTAGCTATTGGCTATTCAGCTCCTAGTGAAGTATTGGCAGCTTGGAAAAATAGTCCAACGCACTATGCCAACCTGATTGATCCAGATTACAATGAAATTGGTGTGGCCATGATAGCTGGTAATTATGAAGGTTTTGACACTAAACTGGTAGCTCAGATGTTTGGTTTTCAAAAAACTACGCCAGTCAAAGCTACAGAAGTTATAGAGTCAGCTCCGCCAATAGAAGTTTCGAATGCTGAACCATCAGTTTTGGCTGAAAAGAGTACGATTGTGAAAACTCCAGAAATTGTTCCTTCTGCTCCTACAAAAAAATTAGAAAAACCTATCATAGTCACTGATGCCAATCAATTATTGACCAACAATAGTAATATTGAGATAAATATTTCTGCTCCTGAAGCCGAGCAACTTATATTGTTTGTCAATGATAAACAGCAACTTATCAAAAAAGTCATTGATAATAAGGCTCTTTTACCAGTAGTTTTGTCTGAAGGGCAAAACAAAATTTTTGCGTTGGCCGTACTTGGTGAGCAGAGCATTAGCTCTGATCAGTATTTTGTGGAGCTTGATACCCAAGCACCAACAATGGATGAAATGCAGAGTTTTATTTCAGCTATCAAGCCAAAAGATGGTCAGGCTCTTATAAAAATAGAGGCAGTCTTAAGCACGGGCATCAAAACAGCCTTTGTCAGATATCATAGATTTGATATTCCACTCCAGCAGGATGCAGAAAATAGTAATTTATGGACTGCTAATAGGTTAATTGAGAATATTGATGACAATTTTTTTAGTCCAGTTGTACCAGCGAGCTTAGTAGCCTCTGATATGGCAGGTAATATATTGACTCAGGATTTAGCTTGGCAGAAAATCCTATTGGATAAGCCAAGTACCGTAAATCAATATTTATTTATTAAAAATACGGAGTCTAATAACATAAAGCCAATTTTTGATATATCAGATTGGTATTACAAAGCTATGCTTTTTGTCGCTTTTGTTGCCTTATTGCTCAATATTTTTATTGAGATGAAGAAACAACACCTCCAAACCATAGCTTCAACTGTAGCTTTTATGGCCCTATTGTTTTTGTTGATTTTGTTTTAATTGACTATATCGATCGTTTGTGGTAAGACATAGGAACTATTGATCGAATTATTGGTATTGACCAATAACTATAAAAATATTCTAATAATATTGACAGATATTTTTAGAAAAATGTATAATATACAATCGATGATATTTTTAAACATATATTAATAAATTTAAGTAACAAAACTATGTCGAACTTATTTAAAAAGATTTTTGTTAGCTTTGCTGTCTTATCAGTTGTTGTTTGGTCAAGCGGAGCGACTGCTTTTGCCACTCAGTCCAACGAGGAAGAAGCAAAGGAAAAAGTGACTATTTGTCACCATACAGATAGTGGCTCCGAAGAAATATCAGTAGCCAACTCAGCTGATGTGACTAAACATTTAGAAGAGCATGGTGATAGTATTGGCGCTTGCCCACCACCTCCACCAGTAGAAGTAGTGCATGGTGAATGGTGCAGTGCTTTGCTTGGTATCATGGAGTCCACAATGGACAATAATCAAGTCATTGATTTGAGTAGTGATCCAAGTTTGAGTGATGTGTCAGTTATGGCCACTTGGTATGCCAATGGTGATAATACTGCTTGTCGCGCTCGTTTTGATGGTACTTTTGATCAGACAAATTACCAAAATATTGATTGGTGTGCTGGTCTTTTACAGGGTGTAAAAGATACCTATGGTTCTCATGTTGGTGACAATAGATATTCCGAGATGTTTAACCTAGTAGACAATGTTGGTGGTAATGATGTCGGAGCAATTAATTTGAGCGATCACAGTGAGGCTGTTAGTTTAGCCGCTACTGGTGATCAAGTTGCTTGCTATGCTTATTATGTGCCACCAATGCCACAATGGCCAGTAGAGCCAGAAGCTGTCTGTGGTGATGGTGACGTAAATAATGAAGGTGAGCGATGTGATGATGGCAATATAGTGAGCGGTGATGGTTGTAGTGCTAGTTGTCAGATCGAAACACCGGCCCCTGTAGTGACTCGTAGCGAGTGGTGCAGTGCTTTGAAAGGTATTATGCAATCCCCAATGGATAACAATGCCATTATTGATTTAGATGGTAAGCCAGAGAACATTGTCGATGATGCTGTATTGATGTCCACTTGGTATGAAAATCACAATGATGCTTCTTGTTATGGTCGTTTTGATCTAGGTGAAACTTTAAATTTTGATAAAAATAATTACCAAAATATTGATTGGTGTGCTGGTTTGAAACAAGGTGTGATGGACTATATAGGTACCAGTACTACTACTGCTGAGTTTTCAACAATTTTTGACTTGAATCATGATGGTAAGATTAATTTAAGCGACACCCCAGTTTTAGCTGGTTTATTAGCTGTCGGTAACCAAGCTACTTGTTATACTTATTATAATTTTCCAGCTTGGCCAGAAGAGCCTCAAGAATGTAAAGTTGTAGCACACGCTGCAACTTATAACCCATATCCTACTTGTGGTCCTGCTACTTGCGAAAGTGGCTACTCTGTATCAGAGGGAGCCTGTATAGAAAATAGCAGACAATCTGGTGGTGGTGGCGGAGGCGGTGGCTATTCAGCCTTTAATATATTCAATGTACAGAATAGTTTGACTGGTGGCTCAGCTAATATCACTTGGCAGACCAATCGTCAGTCATTGACTTGGATGCTATACGGTACTTCCACTTCTTATGGATCTGAGTATCAAGGTGCCAATTATCACACTGGTCACACCCTAGCTTTAGATAATTTATTACCAAATACAACCTATCATTATCAAGTCAGAGCTAAAGATGCTAGTAACAACACGGTTTATGACATTGATCGTACTTTCAATACTTCTGGTGTTTTACCACAAGTCTTGGGTGTCAAAGAAAATGCTTGTAAGCCAGATGTAGATGGTGATATCAAAGGAATTATGAATTTTATTGCCGGGTCTTTGGTTCGGGGCTGTGGACCAGAAGTTTATCATGTGATAGGCAACAACGTTTATCATGTGCCAAATTGGCAATATTTACATGATAATTATTTTGCCCAGAGAATCTACAATGTCACCGATGAAGTAATAGCTCAATATGGTGAGATTAGTCAGGATGACAAAACTGTTGTAGGTAATGGAGTGAAAGTTCTAGGCGCCAAGCTTTACTCAGATGGTACACTACTTAAGGCCAAAAATGGTAAAATATATGTTATCATGAATGGTCATAAAGTACATATCGTATCTTTAGAAGATTTAAAGAAATACGCTGGTAATAAAATGTATAATGTCAGCGATACTGTTTTAAACCAATACTAAATAATCTAAATAAAAGCGTCCCCTTTGGGGGCGTTTTTATTTTTGTGGTGGTATGCTATAGTAAGCAATACAAAATATGCCAGAACTACCAGAAGTAGAGACAATCAGACGTGGCTTGCAAGCCAACATTGTTAACAAAAAAATTGTTAAAATTGACATCCACAAACCTAAGCAAGTTCATGGTGATATTTTAGTTTTTCGCAAAAAAATAATTGCTAATCAGATTGTGAAAGTTGATCGCATTGGCAAGCTCTTGATTTTTAAATTGCAAAAAGGAGAGGATTATCTACTAGTGCATTTGAAAATGACCGGTCAATTGATTTATAAAAATAAAAAGAGTATTGTCGCTGGCGGTCACAACTTACTTGTCGGTGATGAGCTACCAAATAAATACTCTCATGTCATTATTTATTTTGCTGATCATTCGGTTTTATTTTACAATGATTTGCGTCAATTTGGTTATTTGAAAATAGTGCATCATCTAGTCAAAGAAGAAATAAAAAATAAATATGGTCTAGAGCCTTTGACCAAAGACTTTACTTGGTCAAATTTTTTCACAGTTCTTGATAAAAAGAAGGGTATCTTAAAGAGTGTTTTATTGGACCAACATATTTTTTCTGGCATTGGCAATATCTATGCTGATGAAATATGTTTTCGAGCTGGTATCAGGCCTGATAGGCGAGTAGAGAGTTTGAGTGTCAAAGATAAGAAAAAGATTTTTCAAGCTTGCCAGTATATCATGGCCAAGGCCGTGGCCTCTGGCGGTACTACTTTTAGTGATTATCGGACTACTGACGGTGCTCATGGAGCCTATGTGAAGTATTTGAAGGTCTATGGTCGCGCTAAACAGAAATGCTTGAAGTGTAAAAAAGCCATAATTATTAAACATAAAGTAGCTGGTCGTGGAACGCATTTTTGTAGTAATTGTCAGAATTAGTTATATATTGACTAAAACATAAAAAAGTGATATAATAATACATTGTCATAAAACCCTTTGTTTTATGAAATGTTCTTAGACAATCTTGGAAACTAGTAAATAGATTCTCGAGAGAAGAGTAACCTGAAAGCCCTAAAGGAGGGTGTCATGGAAAAGTACCTCGTGGACATCGCGGTCGGGATGGTTGTGCTCTTGTTGTGCGCAGTCATTTGGGAGCAAAAGAAGATCAAGGCTTTGGTCAAGTGGGCCATCGTTTCTGGTCTGCTACTTGGCGCCGGTCTGTTTATGGCCGGGCGTCATGGCTGGTTGATGTTCGGGCAGCCTGATGTGATTGATGTGCATCGTCACAGCGTCAGTTTCAACTTCAATAAGTTGATTGCTGCGTTGTTGGTGATCGCGGTGTTTACTGTTTTGGGCTTTGTTGCTCAAAAGCAAAAGTCCATCACCGGTGAAAGCTGGTACAAACGTGGACTCTTTGGTTCTCTGTCTTTTGTCTTGGGTGTGGTGATTTGGATCTTCGCTGGTTTCAACTTGTGGTCACTTGCCTTGATCGTGCTGGGTGTGGTTTTGCGCCATTGCTTTACCATTCCTATTAGGAGCAAGGGTGTGGTCATTTTCTTTGGTAACTGGCAACTTGATGGTCAGTTTTGGACCATGAATGGGCAGTTTTACCTCAAGCCTGGTCTGCACTTTTTGCTGATCCCCTTCGACTTCCCCACCTTTGACATCATCTTGATTCCTCATCAGGTCATTTTTTTCGGTACCCAGGATAAGCCGGAGTTTACCCCTGAGTTCAACACTAAACCGTCCGATGGTCAACCCATTGGTGGTATTGTGAGATTTGAATATCAGGGCAGCTTCAAGACCGGCGGTAATCTGAGGCGGTATCGTGACCTGAGTGATGTGATCAGGGCCGATCCTTCGGGTGGTATCAAGAGCAAGATCATCAAGGCTCTGAAAAGTTTTGCGATGAGCCATACTCTTGAGGATCACTTGTCAAAAAGGACCAGCGAGGAGTATAAAAATGGCATGTCAGAAGCCATTAAGAATACAATACCAAC
>CAYVXP010000050.1:0-6191 GCA_964455165.1 uncultured Gammaproteobacteria bacterium | reverse complement strand
GGAAGCTAATTTATATCAGCAAAGAAGAATGCAGATTTTACTAGATGAATTTTATGAAGGTAGAGACAATGATGCCAAATATAGTTTGCATATAGAGCCGATAGGAATATTTGGTGGTTTTCGAGTAGTAGTTGATACGGAAAAAGCAGATAGTCTTGGTACCGATGAGCAGATAAAAATTTTAGAAAGAGCCCGACAAGAAATGAGTGATTTTACCAATTTTTTGAAAGATAAATTTCTAAAAAGTTAGCAGAATATTTATTTAGCTCGTTAATAGTTTAAATTTTTGTTATAATATAGCCATGTTGAATATATACTTCAAAAGTGAAAAAAGTAATCGTTTGGAAACGATAGACCAAATTAAAGATGGTGTTTGGATCAATGCTAGTCATCTTGAGCATGATGATTTGGAGCAATTAGCCAAGATGTCAGATTTGGATTTATTGGACTTGCAAGATGTTTTAGATTTACATGAGTTGCCGCGTATCGAAAAGCAAGAAAAAACTTTGTTATTTTTCGTCCGCATACCGCGTGAGCAGATTGATGACAAGGAGATTATCCATACTACACCATTGACCTTTATCATTACGGAAAAATATTTTATTAGTTTAGCTCTATTTGAAGATAAAGTAATCAAGGATATTTTGAAAAATAGCTTGGCTATTGCCACTACTCAAAAAGCAAAATTGTTAATCCATATTTTTTTAAAAATTTCACAGCGTTTTACTTCACGCGTACGTGAAGTAAATAATATGGTGGCCTCGCAAAAGAAAAAAATAGAAAATATTACTGATGCCGACATCAATGAGTTGATTAAGTATGAAGATTTACTCAATCAATATATGTCCGCTTTGATCCCGGTGCGCAATGTTTTTGAAGCCATGGTCATTGGCAATTATTTTAAACTAGAAGAAGACGATAATGATTTGTTGAATGATATGATCATCAGTATTCGTCAGTCGACCGAGGTTTGTCAGGTCAATTTGAAGAGTATCAAGAGTTTACGCGATTCTTATCAGATTTTGTTTACCAATAAATTGAATAGGACTATCCAATTTTTGACGGCTTTTACGATCATCATGACTATACCCACCATTGTGGCTAGTTTGTTTGGTATGAATGTGACTTTACCATTTGCCACTCATCCTTTAGCTTTTATTTATGTCTTAGGCATATCATTTTTAGCTGTTGGAGCTTTTCTTTTTCTTTTTTATAAGAAAAAGTGGCTGTAGTTTAATATAAATATTTAACCCCCAGCGAGCAGGCTCGCTGGGGGTTTTTGTTTTGTGACCGTTACGGTCACAGGGTGTCTAGGATTTCGGTCAGCTTTTCGGCAATGACCGGAGCTACGCAGACAGTGAGTACTAGACCGCCAGTCTGACGATCGTAGTGCCGGTAAATAGTGTCACCAGCTACGATTCTGACAAAGGGACTAGTCTTACATCTGCCAACTTTGCGTTTCCAGCCAGGGGAGCACTTCATGTGCGTGACTACCAATTCGACTTGGTAGGCACCAGCTCGCAAAAGATCACGGCAAGTGTCAGCAGCGGTACCGCCAGTATCAAGCTCATCTTCACGGATGATGATGTAGGCGTCTTTGACCACCGCTTCACTCATGAGCTCGATTTTGATGCCGTGCTTTTCTTCCATTTCTTTGATCATCTCGAGATCGGTCGGCGTGGGCGGGACATTGGTGACGATGTTACCAGTGTCACTTCTTTTTTTCAGGCTCAGCAACACCGGGATGTTCAGTGCTTTGGCCAGGGCAATCACTCGCAGGAGTGAGCCCTTGTCAGGTGAAAGAATCTTGGTCGATTTACCAAGCTCGTTGGCACTTGCTACCGTGCGTTTCAGTACGGCTGCAAACAGCGGCGTCGGTTTGACGTGAAAGGCTTCCAAGCCGACGGCCTCGCAGTTGCGCAGGGTGGTCTCTGAGTGGATGTCGCAGACGATCAGTCGATCAGCGCCATTGGCCCTCATGTTTTCTATGAACCAGCGGTTCATATTGAATTCTCCGGCAATTTCCTCGTGATCTTGCCGGCGAAAAGCCATGAAGGGTTGGACCAAGGTCAAGCTTTTGGCTTGGTACCTTTTTTTGATAGCGCTACTCAGAACGAGTAATTCGAATGCAAGCTTGGGACTGTGGGTGCTCAAGAACAAGACAACATGTCTATCCTTGATTTGATCCCACTGATCAAAAGCATAGTCAGGTTCTCCGTCAGGAAACCAACCAAAATCAGTGTGTGAGAGGTGTAGTGGTTCTTGGCCAATGCGCCGGCTGTTGACTACGTTGATGATTTCTTGAGCCAGATGATTGGTGTCACCACCACCGCAGAACAGCATGATTTCTTCCGAGTTAGCCATGAGAGTGCCTCCTAGAGAGTTGTGAAGGACAGGCGTCCTGTGTGGTGTGGTTCTGTGCGGACTTTGTCAATATATAACGCCAATTTAGGGATTTTGTCAATTACTAGATCCATTTTGATTTGTGGCATATTTTTGTTATGCTGTAGTTAAGTTTGAAGCTTTAGTCAGTAGACGGCTCTGAAATAAAGACCTTATTATTTGCGTATTAAGAAACATGGTGTCCAATGAGGATTTAAATGAAAAGAGTGATTTAGAGCTAGTTAAGCTAACCCTACTTGATCAGGAGAATTTTTTGTATTTGGTACAGCGTTATGAAAAAAAGTTATTACGCTTTATCCAAAGAATATCTGGTCTTGGTCCCGATGATGCTCAAGATTTATTACAAGAGGTTTTTATTAAGGTTTATCAAAATTTAAATGACTTTGATCATGGTTTGAAATTTTCTTCTTGGATTTATAGAATTACACACAATCAAGTAGTTAGTAATTATCGTAAAAACAAAAGTCGTCCGCAAATATCTTTATTTGATTTAGATATAGAGTCCTATGAAAATTTAGCGTCTGATTTTGATGTCAGTCAAAGTATGGATCAGGAGATTTTACGACAAAAAATGTCCAAAGCCCTAGACGGTCTAGAATTAAAGTACAAGGAAGTGATTATTTTAAAATATCTAGAAGACAGAAGCTACGAAGAAATATCAGACATTATCAAAAAGCCAGTCAGTACAGCGGGCACTTTGTTGCGTCAAGCCAAGCAAGCTTTAGCTAAAGAATTTAAACAATAAATATATGGAAAATTCCGGTCAAGAAATATTAGATAAAATAAAAGAACAAAATATTCAGCCCAAAAAACGCTGGGAGTTTTTGTTTAAAAATTATTTGCTGTGGTTATTTTTTGTCTTAGCAATTATTTTTGGTGGTCTAGCTTCTTCGGCCACAATATTTATTTTTAAGCATGCTACTTGGGTGGAGATGGTCCCTGGCTTTAGTCCGCTGAAGAGATTATTAGTTAATTTACCCTTATTTTGGTTGTTCAGTTTATCTTTGTTTTGTGTATTGGCTTGGTATGATTTCAAAAATACTAAAAGGGGTTATAAATATCATCCTTTTATTATAGTATTGTTTAGTGTTATTTTAAGTGTTGTTTTAGGTTGGGCTATTTATGCGCTTGGTTTTGGTCAAAAACTAGAAGAAACTTTTTTTAGGAGAGTGCCGATGTATCAGCAGATGTTTGGTCGCGGTGGGCGTATGTTGGTAGAGCCGGGCAATGGTCATATAGCTGGCGTTATACAATCTATCGATGGTTCAAAAGTAGTGGTGGAAGATTTTAGGGGAAGAATTTTTGCATTGAGTACCACGACCGAAAAATTAAAAGTTGGTCAGAGAGTTATTTTATTTGGCACACTAGATACTGATAATAATTTTACCTGTGATAATATTCAGCCTTGGTTTAGGCCAAATAATCGTCTGGGACCTCCGCCACCAGAAATGATGAAATAATTTTTGTGACCCGTGCGTATTACTTGGTGTGAGAGGAGTTAGGCCGATTCCCGTTTAATAATTAACAAACAAATTATGGAGAAAAAACAATATTTATTAGCCGCATTTTTAGGCTTATTAGTGACTACATTAGTAGTGTCATCTACCACCCTAGCTTTTGGCGGTAAAAACAACGGCACTGGCAATGTTAATGGTGTAGTCGACAATGATAGTCGTGCTCAAGTGCAGACAGCTATCACTAATAATGACTTCGCTACTTGGCAGACAGCTATGACAGCCAGAGTGACTGAAATGCGTCAGCAAGCCACTGACCTAGAGTCCAAGATTAATCAAGATACTTTCAATAAGCTGAGCCAAGCACATCAATTGATGCAAGCTGGCAAGACAGACGAAGCTAAAGCAATCTTTGATGAGCTAGGTATGTTTGGACCAGGTATGGGCAAGGGTCGCATGGATGGTAAAGGTATGGGTATGAGGGGACAGGGACAAGGCATTGCTAATACTCAAAATCAAACTAAATAATTTTTTCATTATTCACCTTATAAAATTGCCCTCGCTTTGCGGGGGTAATTTTATTTGTTATACTAAAAACATAATTATTTGCAACAAAAATATGAATAAAAAAATTATTATGCGCTATGCTTTTGCCGAAGTCCTAGTAGCAGTTTTATATGTGTTTTTGATTGGTCTATTTTTTCGTAATGCCGATAAAATATTTGCGCCAGAAGATAGTATGTTTAGTCCTGTGGCTTTTTTGTTGTTATTAGTTTTTTCGGTAGCCATGATGGGTATGATTATTTTTGGTCGCTCGATCATGTGGTATCTAGATGGCCAAAAAAAAGAAGCTGTGAAACTATTGTTTCATAAATTAACCTATTTGTTTGTTTTCACATTTTTGATTATCTTTGCTTTGGTCCTGAATAAATAATCCAACTATTCATATTGGCACGCTCGTGCTATATTGAAGACATAAGTATTAATATAAGCAGTATGAAAAGACTTTTAAATATAGCTTTCTTAATGTTATTTGCTCTGGGTTTCAGTGCTTGTAGTTTGACCGGTGCCAGTAAGCCAGTAGTGCAAGTAGAAAATAATATTAATAGACAAAATGACAATGTAGTTAATGAAGAGGTGCCAAGCGATTCTACCGCCATAGATTTAAGTAACAAAGGATTGGATACTTTCCCCAAAGATGTTTTATCCAAAACTAATATTCGTAAATTAATTTTATCTAACAATAGTTTAAAAAATTTGCCGGCCGAGATTGGTCAGCTGACAAATCTAGAAGAATTATATTTGGATAATAATGTTTTATCAGGAGCTTTGCCTGGAGAAATTCGTAAGATGAACAAATTAAGAATACTAGATGTTCATAATAACGAAATGACCGGCGTACCAGCCGAGATTGGTCAACTGCAAAATTTACAAACATTGAACCTCTCCAACAATCAATTGACTGGCCTGCCATACGAAATGGGCAATCTCAAAAATTTAAAAACTTTGAATATTTCGGGTAATAATTATTCTACTGCGGATTTTGACGTCATAAAAGCAAAGTTGCCAGCTAGTGTAAATATTATTAAATAGAAGAGGGGGCTGTAATTAGTAGCCGTTATAGCCGTCTATATAGGTATGGCAGACAAAAACAAAAAAACTTTCACTAAACAAACTTTTTCTTATTATTTCCAGCACGCCTTGAAGTATAGGCTGTCTTTTTCGTTTATTATTATTTTAGTGATTGTTGCTTCGGTGGCCAATGTCTTGAGCCCAGTTTATTATAAAAAGTTTTTTGATCTTTTGACCAAGAGTGGCGAAGTGGCAACCATGTCACAGTTTACTACTGTCTTGTTGACCATCTTATTTATCGATCTCTGTGGTTGGGTTTGTTGGCGCACCTTGAGTTTTTTGGCCAGTTACTCACAGACTCATGTCATGGCCGATTTATTTAATTCTTGTTTTGCTTATTTACACAAACATTCAGTTTCTTTTTTCAATAATAATTTTGCTGGCTCGCTAGTCAAAAAAGTAAATCGCTTTGTCTATTCTTTTGGCTCGATCATGGATGTCTTCGTGTGGAATTTGATACCCATCTTGGTCAATGTGGCTTTGATTATTTATATCTTGTCTAGTCGCAATATCTGGGTAGGTATGGCCGTCTTGCTTTGGGTCATTATATTTTGCGTTATCAACTTTATTTTTAGTCGCTATAAACTCAAATACGATGTCAGACGTAGTGAGCTAGACTCCAAGGTCAGTGGTGCCTTGGCTGACACTATCACCAATCAGTTGAATATAAAATTATTCAACGGCTACCAAAGAGAGACTAAT
>CAYVXP010000049.1:0-6229 GCA_964455165.1 uncultured Gammaproteobacteria bacterium | reverse complement strand
TTCAGTTTCAACTTCAACCATTACCACTGCTGTCTGGAATTCACCAGCCAGAACTCTTACTAGTTTTGGTACTTTAGTTTCAGATATCTGGTCAAATGGCACAAGAACAATTACCTCTCTAGGATCAGTTGCTTCCGATGTCTGGAGTGATACTTTTGCGCCAAATAGGTTATTGACTGATTATGCTACATCAACAATCGCGGCTGGTGTCTGGTCAAATGCTACTAGGACACTGACCTATTATGGTAATGATATTACAGCTGCTGATGTTTGGGCTTATATTGGCCAGGTCATTCATTCTGGGTCAAATGGCACCTGGACAGTAAATATGACCGATACCCAACAAATATTAGCCGGCAATCAATATCGGGTAAAAATTTATACCGCCAATGGTGGTCAACCATCGGATTCTTTTGCTGCACCAACTATTACACTTTATGATGTCAATAGAAATACTATAGTTTCTAATATTGCTATGACTGACATTGGTACTGGTATTTATGAATATATTTACAACGTGCCAACTTTGGCTGCTCAGGGTGTCTGGGAAACTATTGTGACTACTGAAGTTAGCTCCGGTCAGACAGTTACCATTAGTGATTATTGGGAAGTGCGCGGAGCGCCAGCTCAAGTCATCATTAATAGCATCAGCGATAATACCATTCCTAGTATTACTGCTAATGTAACAATTAGTAATGAAGGTACTGGTGGCTATGAGTATCTCTATGAGTGGTGCGTAGTATCATCACCTAGCGATACCTGTGGTGGTGGTGATGATGTATTTTATGCCTCAGCTGCGAAATTTATCCAAGCCAATGAAAATTGGAATACCAACTTGACAGCTGATGTCTTAAATACGGGCACCTATTATTTTAAATTAGTAGTTTACTTTGGCACAGAATCATCAGGCGCTGCCAGATCTTTCAATGCTGTCACTGGCGATGTGACTCCGCCACCACCAGGTGGAGGAGGCGGAGGTGGTAGTGGTACTACACCACCAGTGACCCCACCAGCCACTACTACCCCAATAGTACCAGGTCTTTGTACTGGCGCTGATTTGAATCATGATACCAAAGTCAATTCAGTCGATTTCTCTATCTTATTATATTTCTGGAAGACTAGACCGCCTTATGTAAATGCTTGTGTGGATATGAATGATGACGATAAAGTTGATTCGGTTGATTTCTCTATCTTACTATATCAGTGGGGTAGTAAGGGTACTCCTATAATTAGAAAATAAATTAAGATGAATAAAAAAATAGGAAAATTTTCAAAAATAATTTTGTTTGCGTGGCTAGTGGTTTTTCCTCTGCTTAGTTCAGCCTCATCCTTGGGCTTTGTTTTGCCTAGTAAAAAAGTTTTTACTGAAGATACTTTTGTGGCGGAGTTGCGCCTAGTCGCAGGTCGCGAACAGATCAATGCCATAGACGGTGAAGTGCAATTTGATCAGGATATGGTCAATATTAAAGAAGTTAGTACTGGCGGTTCTATTTTTAGTATCTGGGCTAGGACACCAGTTTTTTCCAATAATAGTGGCAAGATTATATTTGCTGGTGGTACACCCAACGGCATCAAACAAGATGGTTTGATTTTTAAGATAATTTTTACAGCCAAACAAGAAGGTGTGGCTACTTTTGCAGTATCGCCAAATACCAATTTATATCTGAATGATGGGCAGGGTACTATCACTCGTCCGATTTTAAACAAAGGAGAGATGGCTATTCAGAGTGGCAGCGCTCCGACTAGTACCAATGCTTGGCAACAAGAATTGGAGAATGACAAGCTTGGGCCGGTAGATTTATCTTTGCTTATTGGTAGAGATCCAAGCCTGTTCAATGGTAAATATTTTCTGACTATTACTGCTCGCGACGAACAATCAGGTATAGACCATTTTGAAGTCAAAGAAGGTGACCGTGGTTTCATCAGGACAGAAAGTCCCTATGTACTCCAAGATCAGTCTCTAAAAAGTGAGTTGATAGTATTAGCAGTTGATAAAGCTGGTAATGCTAGTGTAATGAAAAAAGGACCAAGTATTCCGACGGTCGTAAAAAGTAATAAATTGATTTTAACTTTATTGTTGTTAGTGAGCACAGTTTTGTTGTTTGCTGCTGCTGTTATTATCATGAAAATGAAAAATAAAAATTTCTCCAAACGCAAAAATGTTTCGAAAAGAAAAACAAAAAAATCCAAATAAAAGATTATTTTTAGTAATATTTTTCTTTTTATTTTTTTATTGTGCATCTACTGCTCAGGCAGCTTCGATGTATTTTTATCCTGCTAGCAAAACTGTCAATGTCGGGGATATTATCAAAGTTTCCGTAGTAGTAAATACTGCCGGTGAAGCTATAAATAACGCCGAGGCCAATATCAGCTTCCCTAGCGAAATGTTGGACGTCGCCTCTATCAGTAAGGGGTCGGTTTTTTCTTTGTGGGTAGAGGAGCCATCTTTTTCTAATGCCGCGGGCACGGTCAGCTTCAATGGCGGTGTACCTACTCCGGGCTACAATGGCTCAGCTGGTACTTTGCTGTCTATTACTTTTCGCGCCAAAAAAGCCGGCACAGCTTCGGTTTATTTTGCTGCTGGTGCTGTGCGAG
Organism: uncultured Gammaproteobacteria bacterium; assembly: GCA_964455165.1. Classification (GTDB taxonomy): domain Bacteria; phylum Patescibacteriota; class Patescibacteriia; order UBA1558; family GWA2-36-10; genus CALMZN01. Next base: position 3,634 of record CAYVXP010000049.1, on the reverse strand, counting down.
CCAATGATGGTATTGGCACGGATGTCTTGAATGGCATGGGTCAAGCTTCTTTTACTTTGGTAGATAAGACTACACCACCAGATGAGACAAAGCCACCAACGGAGACAACTCCGCCAACTAAACCAGAAACTACTACCGAGCTAGTCGATGGTCCAAAGCTTAGCTCAACCTATGTAGTCAATTCCTTTGACCTGAATATCAGTATTTATAATCCAGCTAAAGTCAGACAGAAATATTCATACAGAGAATATTTACCAAAAGAATTAAAGCTAGAAAATATTATTGACAACGGTGGTTTTGTGATCGTTTATGATGAGGGTAAAGGTGCCTTGCTAGCCAGCGCGGAGTTTGATATTGAGGCCAAGGCTACTATCAAAAAAACTATTCGAATGCAAAATGTTTGGTATATAGCCGATCGTGAATTAAATGAAATTAAAACTCAGGCAGCCGAATATTATGCTCAGCTAGAAAAAGGTCAATATTTCCCTCAAGCTTTGATTTTGAAGAATGATTTAGATTTGAAGATCGATCAAATTATCAAAATTCAGAGAGAGAGTATGAATTCAGCAGAGAAATTGATGGCTGCATATCAGGATAATTTAGCAAACTTAAAGATAGCCAAACAAGATTTAGATGGTCTGCAAAATCTCATTGACCATAAAGAACCAGTGACTGGCTTCTGGTCTTATGTAGCAGGTATCGGTAAAAATGCTTCTAGTAACATGTTATTATTGTTATTAGTGAATTTTATTTTGTTGCTAGCTATCTTGGTTCATCTACTGCGCCAGCATAGGACTATCAAAAAACATTTAGGAATACAATCGACAAGTGGTAAAAAATTAAATTATAAACCAATTAAGCTCATGGGCGCTTTGAAAAATATAGGTATTAAAATAAAACATCACCTAGGTGGCCTAGTTGTAGCCTTGTTGATATTAGTGCTAATGGCAGTGGGCTATTGGTTGGTCAATTATTATAAATTAGTACCAAAGGAGCAAAATTTATCACAAACAGCTAGTCAGTCAATGCAAAATTCATCGAAAGACCAAGTAAATACTACTAATTCCTTGTCAGTAGAGCAAAAGTCTGACATGATACAAGCATCATCTACGGTAGTTTTGGGTACTGGTGATGTCGCTAATCAGGAAAAATATTATTATGTCATAGTCAAAGGCACACCACTGGGCTCTTTGAATGTCAGGTCTGAACCAGCCAAAACAGCTAAGCTAATTAACACGGTGCATGATGGCGATAAATTAGAGGTGAGTGGAATCAAGGCTAATCCGAATAACGATCAATTTGTTTGGTATCGTGTCATATGGCCGGATAATAAGACTGGCTGGATTTATGGACAATATTTAGAAGAGTTAGCTAATTAATAAAAAGCATGTTTAAAAAAGAAAAATTGAAAAAAATTTCAAATAATACCACACCTTTACCATCTGTACCGGATTTATTTATAAAATCTTGGTCTATATTTCGAGAAAAATTGCGTACGGTTGTCTTGATGTCTTTATTAGGGACGATTCCTTCTTTACTTGTTGCTATTATATTAGCTGTTATTGCGGGAATTTTTAGTAATAATAGTAATTTTGTAGTGATCAATAGTTCTCTGGCTATTTTAATGATGTTATTGTTGATATACTTTTCTCTTAGAATCAATATTGCTACTTATCTTATAGTGGCTAAAAAAAATACCAGCGTCAAAGAAGCTTGGACTGTTGCTGGTAAATATTTTTGGGCTTATTCTTTGACGATATTTTGGACAGCGGCCTTAGCACTACTTTGGTTTTTATTATTGATTGTTCCGGGATTTATATTTTTAGTTTTTTATTCTATGGTAGCTTGGGTATTTTTTATAGAAAATTATCAAGGCTATGATGCTATAAAAAGAAGTAAAGAACTAGTCGCTGGTTATTGGAGGTCGATGACCTTACGTCTATTAGCCTTATTTATGCCATTTCTTTTTGTTAGTATATTAGTAGATATGATAGCTAAAGAGCAGGTAGCTAATTTTATTTCTTCAATCATAAATTTATTTTTTGGTATTTTTGTAGTGATTTATACTTACCAGATTTATCATCATCTAGCTCAGATCAAAGGCGTCAGCACAATCAAGGTAAAAAAATATCCAAACTGGGTATATGTAGCGACAACGCTAGCTGGTATTTTGGTTTTTATTGCCCTTTATTTGTCAGTAGTATTTGGCTCAAAACAAGTCAGTTAATCTTTTTTAATTATTAAGTAAAATATATGACAAAAAACAATTCGCCCAAGTTCGCATTTCTGTATCTACTGTCATTAGTTGCCTTAGCTTTTGTGTCTATCAATGTTGGACAAATTATTTTTCAATTGATCAATAAATATATTGTTGATGTTTTATCACAAAACAATACGGCTTTTTCTTCAGATATCTTAAAATTTGCTATTTCTTCATTGGTAGTAGCTACACCTACTTATTATTTCGCTAATAAATTTATTTATGCCTCATTATTTAAAGGTGAGCTAGACAAAGAGGCTGGCGTGCGTAAATGGCTCACTTATTTGATTATTTTTATTGCTTTTTTGGTCATGATTGGCTCTTTGATAGCTTTGTTGGTTAATTATTTAAATGGGGCCATTACTACGCAAATTATTTTGAAATGTTTAACAACCCTAGCTATCTCCGGTATTGTTTTTTCCTTTTATTTTTATGATATCAGGAGAGAGACTACCGAAGGCAACAAAGATAATGTTTTAAAGATATATTTTTTCGCTTCTTTAGCGGTGATCGTGGTTACATTTATTGCTTCATTGTTTATCGTGGAGTCACCGACCTTGGCTAGAAATAGACAGATTGATCAAAAAGTTATTAGCAATTTTTATGAAATTGATAACAACATAAATAGTTATTATAATACTAATAATAAATTGCCAGTTGATTTAGCATCTTTGAAGACGGAGTTTGTTTATCTCAGTGATAGCTTGTTTACCAATCCAGTCACCAATGAAGCTTTGAAGTATCAGATCAAAGGTAATCGCGAGTATGAATTATGTGCGACTTTTTTGACTGACACCACTGATAATAATAAAAACAAGGACACAAGTTATTATATTGATGCTCGTTGGCCACATGCTGTTGGCTACCAATGCTTGAGTCAAAAGATTCAGCCATTAGTCAAAGATGGTGTGCCAGTAGAGGTGCCTATTAAATAATGGCTAAAAATTTCACTACTTATCTCAAAACACCAATTGGTCTGTTAGCTGTCACGGCTACAGATCAATTTGTTATAGGCGTAGATTTTGTTTCTAAGCAGAAAAATAGCTCGGCTAATAAAATTTCTAAGCAAGCTGTCAAAGAATTGGCAGAATATTTTTCAGGGAAAAGAGAAAAATTTTCTGTACCAATATTTTATACAGGCACTACTTGGCAAAATAAAGTTTGGAATAAATTATTAAATGTACCCTATGGTAGTGTGATTTCTTATAAAGATTTAGCCGCTGCCGTAGGCAAAGCAAAAGCCGCCCGAGCTGTGGGGCAGGCCGTCAATAAAAACCCGATTGCCATCATAGTGCCTTGTCATAGGGTAATCGGTAGCAGAGGAGATTTAGTTGGTTATGCTGGAGGATTGAGAAAAAAACAGCAATTATTACT
>CAYVXP010000048.1:5203-6360 GCA_964455165.1 uncultured Gammaproteobacteria bacterium | reverse complement strand
AACTAACCTAATTGATTATCTGGCTGATTTAGCTACTGCTAAATATGACCAACTAGCTGAAGAGGTAAATAAATCTATCACTCTAGATGATAGTCGTTGGTCAGCCATGCAGTTGATTGAGCGTGGTATCATCCTCAAGAGTATTGATTCACTATGGGTGGAGCATCTGACCTCCATGGATAAATTGCGCACCGGTATCGGTCTCCAAGGCTATGGACAGCGTGATCCTCTAGTAGAGTACAAAAGAGAAGCTTTTGATTTGTTTAACAATCTCATGGCGGCTATTCGTAAACAGATTGTTTATACTATCTACAAAGTCGGCGTGGCCAAAAAAATGGCCGCCCCTGATAGACGTCAAGAACAAAAAGTTTTCACTGAGAAAAAAGCTGGCTATACTCCTTTTCAAAAAGAAGTAGAGGATAGAGAGCAAGCTAATGAAGTATTGCCATCAAAACCAAAAGATGAAGAAGGCCACAAAATAGGTCGCAATGATCCTTGCTATTGCGGAGCTACAAAAAAAGATGGGACTCCGATTAAATATAAAAATTGTCACGGCAAGTAATTAAATAAATGGAAGCGACGTCCCGAGCGTAGTCGAGGGACGGTAGCGGCAAAAAGTATAAACATTGTCATGGGAAATAAACCCAAACAAAAAAGAATTTTTTTAATACCTGGCTGGGGTCAAAAACCTACCAACAAATGTTTTACTTGGCTTATAAATTTATTACAAAAAAAGGGATTCGAAGTAATTAAAGTATCTATTGATTGGGATTATCGTGTCATGACAGATTATGTTGCTGATTTTAAAAAACAGTACATAAAATATGCTGGAAAAAATAACTACATCTTAGGATTTTCATATGGAGCAGTTATAGCTTTTGTGTCTGCTACCGAGCTAAAGCCAAAAAAAATTTATTTATGTTCTTTAAGTCCACATTTTAAAGAAGATATTAAGGCCATGAAACCATGGATAAAAAAATTAGTTGGTAAACGGAGAATAGCTGATGCTAAAACACAAAGTGCCATAATAATTGCTAAAAAATTAACCACTCCATCAGTTATATTTTATGGTGAAGCTGAAGCCGAAAAATTTCCTCAACTAATAGTCCGAGCTAAAGAAACGGTTAAATATGCAAAAAATGTAAAAATAGTTGTAG
>CAYVXP010000048.1:0-5193 GCA_964455165.1 uncultured Gammaproteobacteria bacterium | reverse complement strand
AATACGTAGAGAATTAATGGGCCTAGAAAGAGAACTATTGTTGCAGCGTCGCTACTTATACAAACATGTTGACGATCCTGAAGTTTTACATAAAATTGCCTTAGCAGAGGAAAGACAAAAAGAATTATTATCAGAACTAGGACAACTAAAAAATGCCGAATAAAAATAAAAAAATAAAAGTAGTTGCTGTTTCTGGTGGCTTTGATCCAGTGCACATAGGTCATGTCCGTATGTTTGAAGCAGCCAAAAAACTCGGAGATCAGTTAGTAGTTATTTTAAATAACGATAATTGGCTAAAACAGAAAAAGGGTTATGTCTTCATGCACGAAAAAGAAAGAAAAGAAATAATTGAAGCTTTTGCAGTCGTAGATAAGGTAGTCATCACCAAGCATACTAAAAATTCTAAAGATACTAGTGTCTGTGCAGAACTATTAAAAATAAAACCAGACATATTTGCCAATGGCGGTGATCGAAAACTTGATAATATACCAGAAGTAGCTGTTTGTAGAAAAATAAAGTGTCAAATGATATTCAATATTGGCAAAGGTGGTAAGGTACAATCTAGCTCTTGGTTGGTCAATAAGTCTAAGAAAAAAATAAAATAATATATATTAATAAATTAAATTTTTAATAAAATGTCTTATCAAAAAAACATTATTGAATCTACTAAGAGTAACTCAAATTTTAGAACGGTCTTATTTACTGGTCAAAAAAGCCAGCTAGTAGTCATGGATATCAAGCCGGGTGAAGAAGTAGGCTTGGAAACCCATGATCATGTGGAGCAAACATTATTTTTCTTGTCTGGTCACGGCAAAGCTTTGTTAAATGGCGTAGAGACAGTAGTTGGTGCTGGCGATGTAGTGGTAGTCACTCCTGGTACTGAGCACAATTTTATCAATACTGGTTCCGAATCATTAAAGATCTATACTGTCTATGCCCCAGCCAATCATATTGATGGACGGATCCATGTGACACCACAAGACGCTCAGGCTGACGTAGAAGATGAAGATTTTGGTCATCAAGTAGCCTAAGATGATTTTAGCAGCCACCACATTTATCATAAAAGACGGGAAAATATTACTAGGCTTTAAAAAGCGTGGTTTTGGTATGAATAAATGGAATACTTTTGGTGGCAAACTTGATAAAGATGAGAGCTACCTAGAAGCAGCCAGACGAGAAGCTTTTGAAGAATGTAGTTTAAATATATTGTCACTAGAAGAAAAAGCTATCATAAAATTTGCTTGGACCAACAACGATGACAAATTTGAAGTTCATGTCTTTCAAGCTTTGAAATTTGAAGGTCAGGTAGAAGAAAGCGAAGAGATGCTACCACAGTGGTTTGATCTAGATAAAATTCCTTATGATAAAATGTGGCCAGACAATAAACTATGGTGGCCATTATTTTTAAGCGGTCAGAAAATAGAAGCTAGTTTTTTATACGGACCAAAGAATAAATTATTAGAGCATAAAATAGATACAATATGATGAATGAAAATTATCGTAATTATTATCTTTATAGAATCTTGGAAATCATACCGGGCCTATTGGTTTGGCTTACTTTTATTGTGATAATTCTCTTCTCTTTTATTGCGCCAATTTGGGGTATTTATTTTATTATTGCTTTTGATTTGTACTGGGTCCTACGCTTGTCTTACATGTGGATACATCTGATGAATTCTTGGGCCAAATATCGCCGTGCCATCAAAACTGATTGGTGGCAATTATTGACCAGCAAGAATGCTAACTGGTCAGAATACAAGCATATTATTTTTTTACCAACCGCTGGAGAGCCTCAGGAAATTGTTGATACCACTTTTCATAATTTGACTCAGGTAAAATACGATACTAAAAAGTTTATAGTGGTCCTAGCTGGCGAGGGGAGATTCAAAGATCATTTTCAACCAATCGCTGATTATATTTTGCAGAAATATGAATCTTACTTTGGTAAAATAATCATCACCACACATCCTGATAACCTAAAAGGTGATGTAGTAGGCAAGGGATCAAATTTATATTATAGTGGTGGCGAAGTAAAAAAATATATTGATTCGATTGCTTTTGATTATAAAAAAATAATAGTTTCTACTTTTGATATTGACACTGTCACTCATCCTCAATATTTTTCTTATTTGACCGAAATATTTATCAATCACCCTGATCCTTATCACGCCAGCTTCCAGCCTATGGCTTTTTATCACAACAATGTCTGGGAATCAGATATTATAACTAGAGTAGTAGCCAACTCAACCACTTTTTGGTTATTGACTGAACTAGCTCGTCCTAGTAGGTTATTTACTTTTTCTTCACACAGTATGAGTTGGCAAGCTTTAGTTGATATTGGTTTTTGGCAAAATAATATAGTGACAGAGGATTCTAGAATATTTTTGCAATGTTTGATCCACTACGATGGTAATTACAAGGTAGAGCCTATGCACATACCAGTCTCTATGAACACTGTCTATGTTGGTCATTTTTGGCGTAGTGTCAAAAATCAATACAAACAAATGCGTCGCTGGGCCTATGGCGTCGAGCATTTTCCCTATATGGTTTGGCATTTTCACAGGAGTAAAAAAATACCTTGGACTGTAAAATTACGCTATATCTGGAACCAAACAGAAGGTGTATATTCTTGGGCCACAGCACCAGTCTTGATTACCCTTATGGGTTGGCTGCCTTTAAAGATAGCTGAGCAAAAATCATTAACTACTGTTGCCGCCCAAAACGCTCCTTTTATCATGGAAAATTTAATGCGCTTAGGTTTATTGAGTATTGCCACCATTGCTTTGATGAGTGTCATCATCTTACCACCTATGCCTATTCACTTGAAAAATAAAACTTGGTCAAAGTACTATCGTTATCTCATGATGGGCTTGCAGTGGTTTATTATACCTTTTAGTATGATTATTTTTGGATCAGTGCCAGCCATCGACGCCCAAACCAGATTGATGCTGGGAAAATATATGGGCTTTTGGGTTACAGAAAAAAAATTAAAGAAATAATATAACTTTATGAAAAAAATACTATTTTTAACAGTCTTATTTATTTTTTTACCATTTTTATCAGTTCAAGCATTTACTGTAAAAATAGTTGATGATCGTTTTATTGATCGTTATCTTGGTAGTATTATTTCCGAAGATAATGTTTTTGAAAGTAAAGTATGGTATTTAGAACCAAACAATAAAGAGCGCTATCTACTTAGTGATGTTGATCAACTTACAAAAATATTAAATAAATTTGCCAAAAAAACTAACTACACTACTTTAAAAAAAATTCCAACAACTCTTGACCAAAAATCCATTGACTACAATGTAGCTAAAAAATATAGGGGACAATTTTTATTTGATGCCAATAAAAAAGATGAAATTTGGTATGTCAATCCACTGGATTTATTGCGTTATAAAATTAGTAGTGATGAAACTGGCTTAAAAACATTAAATGATCTAGCACTTAGTTTATCTTTAGAAAAAATAAGTATACTAAATATAGCTGGCGAGAGCGCAACTGAAAATACGGAAGCAAAAATAGACTTTAATAAATATAATGAAATACGCTCTATACTAGAGCAGAATTATTATAAACCAGAAAAAATAAACAACCAAGAATTATTTTACGGATCTTTGACTGGCTTAGTTGGATCACTAGGTGACCCATATACCCAGTTTTTTACACCGACAAAAAAAACTCAATTTGATAATAGTATTGAAGGTTCAGTTGAAGGTATCGGTGCTATGGTTGATTTAAAAAATAATATTCTTACTGTTATTACACCGCTCAATGATTCTCCAGCGATGAAAGCTGGCTTAAAATCAAATGACCAAATACTAGAAGTAGACGGTGTTAGTATTAGAAATTTTTCTCTTGAAAAAAGTATTTCTTTGATCAAAGGTCAAAAAGGTACGACAGTGACACTGAAAATATATCGCCAAGCAGAAGAAAAAACTTTTGAAATAAAAATAATTAGAGATAAAATAATTATTCCAAATGTTATTGCAAAAAAATTAGATAATAACTTAGTGTATTTTTCTATCAGTACTTTTTCTCCAAATATGATCAGTGACTTCAATAAGCTGCGTCAACAATACACAGATGACTCGACCAAGGGTATTATTATTGATTTAAGAAATAACCCAGGTGGCTATACTGACTCGGCTATTGCGCTAGCTGATATTTGGCTACCTGCCAATGTCTTAATGCTACAAGAAAAATTTCGTTCTAATACGGAAAATTATTATACTCGTACTGTAGAAAATTTAAAAATACCGACTATCATATTGATAAACAATGGAACGGCTTCAGCTGCTGAAATATTTTCTTTAGCCTTAAGAGAAGCTAATTCAGCCAAACTAGTCGGGGAAACTAGTTATGGGAAGGGCACTGGTCAGATGGTCGAGCAATTTGTTGATGGTTCAGCTTTAAAATATACTTATTTTGAATGGCTAACTGGTCTAGGTAATTCCATTGAAACTAGGGGCATGCAACCAGATTTTGAAGTAAAAAACAACAGTACTACAAATATTGATGCACAATTAAATAAAGCTATTGAATTATTAAAATAATATAACTTTATGAATCCATTTGAAAAACTTTTTGCTAAAACTAGCACAAATGAGCCAGTAACTTCTACGGAAAAAGTGGAGGTGAAAGATAGTAATGACTTTGGTATAGCTATTACCGAGGGACGATTAGCAGAAGCCGAATCCTATCTCATGGCCGAAAAAGAAAACCCCTCACAAACGGGCCATGATGATCATTGGCTAGTCAATAAATTAGTCATTCTACTGGGTCAGTATGTAAACAAAAAAGATGCGGCCGGAGTGGAACGCATCAATCAATTATTACCAGAAAACTACAGACGCCAAATAACAGAAAATAACTAAACTATTTTTGTCTCAAGCCTCTGACATAATCAGCGGCTAACATTATTTTTTTACCAGCTACTTGAAGCTCCAAGATTTCCAAAGCATTAGTCCCGGTACCAATAAAAAATTGATTGCCTTGTATTTCTATTTCAGCTGGTTTTAATTTTTTATTAGAAATTTTACTAGCTAATATTTTTAAGTCTACGCCAGATATTTTGGTATAAGCTGATGGCCAAGGATTGTAAGCTCTGATTTTATTTTTTATAATTTCAGCCTCTTCTTCCCAGTTGATGAGCCCATCTTCTTTTTGTATTAAACTACATAGAGTGGCCAC
>CAYVXP010000047.1:0-6465 GCA_964455165.1 uncultured Gammaproteobacteria bacterium | reverse complement strand
TTGCTTATCACTACGCTGTCTATTCTTTTGGATCAAGGCACGATAATACAATAATTTTTGCCACTGCGGATAAGAAAAAATAAAACTATAAGCCTTTATTTTTTTCAATAAATAATTATTTTTATAGGCAAAAAAAAGTTGACCAATCTCCATGAGTAGCCAAGCTGGCCAAAGAAGTATAATAGAAAAAATGTGATAATTTTTTAGTAGTACCCAAAGACGATTGCGTTCAAACCAATAAACCGCCTGCATACTACGCTGAAATTCATATTTGTGATATATCTGACTAGCTGGTATGAGATAATTATCATAACCCAAAAGCTGCAGACTCCAGCCCAAATCCAAATCTTCTAAATAAAGAAACATTGTGTCATCAAAAAGATAACCCAACTTTTCAAGAGCTCCCATGTTTATCAATACGCCTGCTCCCGAGCTATAATTTATTTTCTGGATTTCATAATGCACCATATCTAATTGCCCACTTTTCATACCGTAACCAAAACCCAAAAAGTGAATCTGATTGCCCAGAGTATTTATTTTATCCTTAGCTGGCCAGAGATTAATCTTGGACTGCAAGGTGCCAAATTTATTTTTCTCAGCATAGTCATAAAGTGGCTGTAAAAATCCTGGAGTAATGACTGTATCTTGATTTAATAAATAAATATATTTCGCCCCAATTTCTTTGGCATAATAATACCCAGTATTATTAGCGCCCACAAAACCTTCATTTTTATCCAATTTTATTAATTTAAAATTAGGAAAATTATTTTTAATATGCTCTACGCTAGCATCAGTCGAAGCATTATCTACTACTAAAATTTCTAAATCAAAATCTGTATAAACTTCTTTATTTAAAAGCGGCAACAAATCAGGCCAATATTTTTGGCCGTTGTAGCTGACTATGATGACTAATACTTTATTTTTCATGCTTATCATTTTCTCCCAAAGCCCTTTGTCTGACTAGTTTAGTAATTGACTCATCTATTTTGTTCATACGCACAAAAATTTTGAAAAGCAAATAAAATATCACCAGTACAGAAATATAAATCATCAAATCAGCTCCCCGAGTAATACCCAAAAGCAAAGCTAAATAGCTAGTGCTCTCCGGCACCCAAAATACCACCAAGACAGCTAGCCACAAAACCAACCACCAGCTAAAACTAGCCATGGTTATTTTTTGAACTTTGAGCTGACTATAAATCCGCCAAAGATTCATAGCCACAAAAATTGAAACAACAATCTGTAAAATCAACATATTATTTTCTTATAAATAAATCAATTAATATTTTCAAACCACCACCAAAGCCCTGACCAAACTCATGATAAATGATAGTGACCGGCACTTCTTGGTAGCGCAATTTCCACTTCTTGGTCTGAGCTACTATCTCACTAGCATGAGCCATGGCATCTTGCTTGATTTCTATTTTTTCGGCAGCCAGCCTATTCATCGCTCGGAAGCCATTGTGGACATCGGACAATTTCAAGCCGGTCAAAATATTGTTCAGCCAAATAGCTGGCTTGATAATAAAATATTTTTTCTGCCAAGGTATTTTATTGCTCTGTAAAAATTTTGAACCAAAAACAATATCAGCTTTTCCCTCAATAATAGGTGTGATGACTTTATTTATTTCTTCGGCTAAAAACTGCCCGTCAGAATCAAAATGCACAATCACATCAGCTCCCTGACTCAGGGCATACTGGGTACCAGTATAGAGAGCTGCTCCTTGTCCACGGTTGATCTCATGACTAATGACAATCACACCAAAATCACGACTAAGCTGAGCTGTCTGATCGCGAGATCCATCATCAATCACTACAACTTCATAATCATATTTTTTCAGTGATTGCAAAACAGCCTCAATGTGTCGGGCTTCATTGTAACTAGGAATGACAACAAAAACTTTCATCAAAAAATTTATAATACTTTACTTATAATATAAAATTAATTAACTAACTTACTCCTCTGTTTCTGAATAAGACTGTCCCTCTATAGTCTGATGCAAAACAGAAGTGGCGCGATAAAAATCAATAGCCAATTTCAAACCTTCATCTAGGTCAACCAAAGGAAACCAATTTAATTCATTCTTAGCAAAACTAATATCTGGTATAGTTGGTTGATTGCTATGAGCGTATTGATCGGTATAATTAATCTTGGCAGTAGAGTTAGTGAGCTTTATAATTTTTTCAGCCACTTGGGTCAAGGTGTATGGTTTTTCACTACCGATATTTACTGGCTTGTTTATTTCTGAGTCCATCAGATTGATCAAGGCATCAACCACATCTTTGACATAGCAAAAAGTCATGGTCAAATCTTCACTACCAGCAATCGTCACGTCCTCAGCAACTACTGCCTGACGAATAAAAGCAGCTACCTGACGACCACTGTGTTGTAACATGCGTGGACCATAGGTACTAAAAATTCTAGCAATTTTAGCATCAACTTTGGCTGTATCACGATAAATAGCTGTGGCCATCTCAGCAAATCTCTTACCTTCATTGTAGCAAGCGCGTGGTCCCAAAAAGTCCATCATGCCCACATATTCCTCAGGCACGGGCTCACTATTGGCTGGCGGATTGCCATAAACAGCTGAAGATGAAGCTAACAAAAACTTAGCATTGTGCCGCTTGGCTAATTCCAAACTCTTGATCACACCTACAGAATTAGCGGTAGTAGTTTGGATGGGAAATTTCAAATAATCTTTAGGGGCTGTCGGACAAGCTAAATTATATATTTCTTGAAAACCCTGAATATCTACTTTAAATCTTTTTAACTCTGGTAAATCAGCGTAGTCGATATGCTTAGTGATATTGTGACGAACAAATTCAAAATTTGGATACTCTAGCAAGGTACGGATATTTTCAACATCACTAGAGACAAAATTATCAACACAAATTACATTGTCACCTTTTTTGACCAACTCCTCACAAAGATGTGAGCCAATGAATCCAGCACCACCCAAGACTAGAACATTTTTATTTTCCATTAAAACTTTTGTAGACATATTATTTTTTTATATTTTTAAATAAATTTAATTATACTTTGCTAACCAATCATTAATCCTGACTTTGAAAACCTCTAAAAAAACTTTGGGATAATGCCACCATTTGACACTAGAGCTATAGTCATTGACCCAAGTGACTGGTAATTCTTTAATTTTTAAATTATTTTTTTTCACTAAATAAATGAGCTCAAAGTCAAAACCAAAACCATCGAGAGTCATTTTACTAAAAAGTGTCTGCACTTTTTTGTTAAAAATTTTGAAACCACACTGACTATCTTTGATACGGCGATCGATCAATAGACGAATCACTAGATTGCCCAGGCGACCAAAAAATACTTTTATTTTATTTTGATTGACTACTATTTTTGACTCAGCCAAAGCTCGAGAAGCAATCAAAATATCGAAACTTACTAAATATGTTTCAAACTTATCAAGCTCGGTGATATCTGTCGAGTTGTCAGCGTCCATAAATAAAATCCAATCACCAGTAGCAGCCAATACACCTTTGCGCACTGAATAGCCTTTGCCATGATTTTTCAAATTGCGTAAAACTTTTATATTTTTAACTTCTTGTAAAACCCGCAAAGTGTCATCAGTCGAGCAATCATCAACGACAATAATCTCACCAACAAAAGAATGGTCAATAAAATATTTTTTTATTTTTTCAATGGTCTGAGCGATGATAGAAGCTTCATTGAAAGCTGGAATGACTACAGAAATATTCATAAATTAATCAAGCAAAATATCTAAATTATAACCATTTTTATCTTGAGGATTGCGTAAATATAAATTATCCTTCTCTAGACCATTGTTGTCATAGATTCTCAACAAAGCCGAGGCAGACTTATTTGGTAAAGCCAAAAGCTCTGCCCAGCCATCACCAGAGAGATCACGAGCAGACAAGCGAATGCCAGAAGTCAGATACTGACTATAAGCGATAAAATTATAAAGTGGTGTGCCATTAAAATTAAAGGCTTTGACTTGGGGCACGGCGTTTTTGGCTGGCACGGTCACGATATCTTGCCATCCATCATGATCAAGATCACCGACAGTCAACCAAACTCCTTTGGTCATTTTTTTGTCATAAGCAAAAAATTGATAAAGCAATAATCCCTCGCTATTAAAAACCTTGATATGCGGGCCACCAATAGAAGCTGGGGCAGTAATTATTTCAGATTTACCATCATTATCGACATCACCAACTGCTATGTTGACTCCACCCTTGAACTTGGCATCATAAGCCAAAAAACTACTCGCTAGCGTACCCTTGGCATTAAATACTTTTATTTCTGAGCCACCGGTCACTGGAGCCACTACTATTTGTTTGGTTTTATTACCATATAAATCACCCAAAGCTAAATTGACACCGCCGATGTATTTCGTGTCATAAGCAAAAAACTCATTAATCAAAGACCCTTGATTAGAAAAAACTCTGACATGCGGACCACCTTTTGACATGGGAGCAGTCACTATTTCATAAGAGCCATTGTTATCTAGATCACCGGTGGCAATATTGACTCCGCCTTTGAATTTTTTATCATAAGCTAAAAATGAGGAAAGTAAATTTCCCTTGTCATTCATGATTAAAATTTCGGGGCTAAGATTAGCTTGCGGAGCTAAAACTATTTTTATTGTTTGATTATAATATTTATTGGCTGCATCTAAAGCTGCGCCAATATTCAATGATCCTTTACCTAATTTTTTATAAGACAAAGGACTCGCTACTTGCAGACTATCTGAACTGGATAATAATATAGAGTAAAGATCAGCCGGACGCAAAGTCGGATAATTCATCTTGAGCAAAGACAAGGCTCCACTGACCATAGGAGCTGCCACCGAAGTACCAGCCCAACCACCGCGATAATAATTGCTAAAATTCACATCCTCTAAATCATGATAAACAGTAGAGTAAATATTGATACCAGGGGCTGAGATATCAATACATTTTTCTCCATAGTTGGAAAAAACAGATAATTTATTTTGACTGTCTACAGCTGCTACGCCAATCACTCGATTAATATTATCAAAATCACAAACTGGATAAGCTGGCTCAATATCTAGATCAACACCGTTTTTACTTTCATTGCCAGAGGCCGCTACTATCATCACTCCCTTGTTGTAAGCATTGGTAATAGATTTTTTGAGTGACTCATCAATAGACTTGCCGACCAAACTAAGATTGATAATATCCGCTCCATTTTCCGCAGCATAATCAATAGCCTGAGATAAAACCAAGGTATTACCCATGCCCTTGGCATCCAAAATCCTCAAATCCATCAGTCTGACCTGAGGATTGATACCGACTATACCCTCATCATTGGCCGAAGCACCGATAATACCAGCAATGACTGTGCCATGATTGATAGCCGTATAGTCATAGCCCTCTAACAAAACTGGAGTAGGTGTATTATCACTATCAACAAAGTCCCAGCCATTGATATCATCAATGTAGCTATTACCATCATTATCAAGACCATCATCAGGAATTTCCTTACTATTGATCCAAATATTATTTTTTAAATCAGGATGACTCAAATCAATACCAGAGTCTAAAACTGCCACCACAACTTGCTTATTTTCCTTAGAGCTAAAAGACCAAGAGCCCTTGGCATTGATAGTACTGAGATATGTTTGCTGAAAAAGATAAGGATCCACAGGGGTATAATCCTGCTGAAAAGCATATATAGGATTGGCAGCACAAAAAATAAACAGCCAAATAAATATTTTTATTGCTCTATTCACTAAATTTATTATTAATATTTGACCTAATTATAACAAAATAGTCTCAAAAAAACAAATAAATCCCCTTCTGGGGATTTATTATATTAAGACATAATAATATACTTGTGTAAATAGCTAATCATAGCGAGCATTTTGTAAAATATTTTTCATAAAATTCCAGTAAATATCATTGCCTTGTAAGTGCTTGGCATACCAATATTCTACTCCCCATAAATAAGCTTGATTAAAACCAGTATCAATAGCGTACTGCATATTGGCTGATAATTGCTCCAAAGATAAAGATTTCAATGCCTCCTGGTCAGCAATACTGATCAATGATCCCTGTGGCACCCAAGGCTCGGCTTGCAATTCACTGATTATCAGCTCATGTTTTGGCTGACCAAACAAATTAGCCTTGAAAGGATAAAACCAAGCTGGCCAAGGATAACGGAAATAACCAAACCAGTTGTTCCAGACTACTCGATACATAGTAGTACCAAAAATATCACCTATTTTTATTTCTTGACGCCAAGAACTCAGCTCACCAGAAGCAGAGATGACAACAGGACGATTATCCAGGCTTTTTACCAAAGCTACTTCCTGAATCAAAAAATCTTTGTCACCTTTGGGACATTCCCCAAACCAATCAAACAGTGGCTCGTTTTCTACTTGCCAAGCGACTATTTCTGGTCGATCTCTATAACGCAAGACTACTGTTTCCATCATTTTTAAAATTTCTTTT
>CAYVXP010000046.1:0-6631 GCA_964455165.1 uncultured Gammaproteobacteria bacterium | reverse complement strand
CACTACCGGCATCGATGTCGCTCAAGCTAGAGGCGTGACGATGTTGACCGTCGCAAAAGTTGGTAAGCAGATTTTAGAGTTTACCCCTTTGCAAGTAAAACAAACTTTGACAGGTTCTGGCGCTGCGCAAAAAAGACAAGTTGGCCTGATGGTCAAAACTATTTTAAAATTAAAAGAAGTACCAAGGCCAGATGACGCAGCTGACGCAGCTGCAGTCGCTATTTGCGGAGCTTGGTTTAATCAAAAATTATCTTTAGCGCAATGAAAAAATTAAAAATAGTTTCTATTTCTTCAGAAATTCATCCCTACTCCAAGACGGGTGGTTTAGCCGATGTCTCTAGGTCTCTACCCAAGGCTCTGCATCGTTTGGGTCAGGAGGTTATCATCATCACTCCTTTTTATTCTCAAGTCATCGAAACAGAAAAACTTGGCGTCAAGAAGATATTTAGCGACGTCAAAATAAAAATAGATGACAAAAATGAAGAGTCAGTCAGCTATTATCGAGCCGAGCTATTGTCTGGTCTCAAGGTTTATTTTGTAGGTAATGAAAAATACTTTTCTCGTCACAAAAAATTGTATGGCTCACAGCATGAAAACGCTCGTTTTTATCTTTTTGATATTGCCGCTCTGAAACTTATTTCTTTATTAAAATTTGAAGCGGATATTATCCATTGTCATGATTGGCACGCTGGCCTAATACCATACTTGAAGCAAAATAGATTTAAAAAAAGTCACACCCTAGCCAAAGCGGCCACGGTTTATACTATTCATAATTTAGTTTTTCAGCTGGGACATAATTGGTGGGAGGTGCCAGTCGAACACAAGGACAAAGGTGTCAAATCTTTGCCGTTATTTAATAGTAAGACCGTTGAGTATATTAACTTTGCTAAAAGAGCCATCATATACGCCGACATAGTCAATACTGTTTCCGAGACTTATGCCGAAGAGATTTTGAAACCAACTTTTGGTCAGGATTTGCACCGTGTTTTGCGTAATAGAAAAAATCGTTTGTTTGGTATAGTCAATGGTATTGATTACAAAGACTACAATCCTATCAATGATAAAAATTTGGTAGTGAACTATGATCATAAAAAAATTCAACGCAAGAAAATAAACAAAGAGCATATTCAAAAATTATTTGGTCTAGAAGTAAACCAGGATGTGCCGGTGCTTTGCACAACCTCACGCGTGACCTATCAAAAAGGTTTTGATCTTATCTTGAGTACTCTTAGCAATATCATGGACATGGGAGCCCAGCTGATCATCATCGGAGCGGGAGACAAAAGCTACATCAAGGAATTCATGAAATTGTCTAAAAAATACCCCAAACAATTGGCAGTCATACCATCTCATCAGGAAAACCAAAAGTATGAGACCTTAGTATATGCTGGTTCAGATATGTTTTTGTTACCGTCACATCACGAACCCTGTGGTATCAACCAGCTGATTAGCTTCCGCTATGGTTGTGTGCCGATTGTCAGACAGACCGGAGGTTTGAACGATACGGTAGAAAATTTTGAACCAAACAACAAGGATAGTAACGGCTTCACTTTCAAAAACTATGACCACAAAGAATTTTTGATATGTTTGACCAGAGCACTAGAGACCTACAAGCATAAAAAGATTTGGCGTGATTTAGCCTGTCGCGGTATGAAGGCTTCCTACTCTTTGGAGATACCAGCTAAAGAATATTTAGAGCTTTATCAAGAAGCCATAAAAATAAAAAATGAAAAAAATAACTTGGGTTAATTTTTTACACATCTACCAGCCACCTTGGCAAACAGTCGGAGTGGTGCAACAAATAGCTAGTCAGAGCTACGAATATTTAGTTTATTTGTTTAAAAAATATCCTCAATACAAAGCGACTATCAATATCAGTGGTTGTTTGTTGGATATGCTTTTTGAGCTACGACCAGATTTGATCAAAGATTTGCAAATTTTAGTAAAACGCGGTCAAATCGAGTTGACTGGCAGCTCACAGTTTCATGCCATTTTGCCACTACTTAGCCAAGAGGAGATTATAAGGCAAATAAAATTAAACGAAGTAACTTTAAATAAGTATTTTCCCAGATACAAAGCTAGAGGTTTTTATTTGCCGGAGATGGCCTATAGTCCAGAGCTAGCAAAAATTGTGAAAAAATTTGGCTATCAGTGGATTATATTAGACCCTATTTGTACCAGTGAAAAAATAGATAGCCAAATAGCTTATAGTATAAAAAATATTGGCTTGCAGGTAGTTTTTCGTGATAGAGAAATATCCAAAAAATATCCAGCTGAAGAGATTTTTAATAAACTAGGAAAACTAATAAATAATGAGACCATTATCAGCGCCACAGACGGAGAAATATACGGGCATCGTCATGAGGACTGGCAGGGTCATGTAGAGAAAGTGATTGTCAGTCCAGAAGTAGAAATAAAAACCGTATCAAGATATTTAGCCAGCTTAAAATCAAAAACAACAATCACCCTCAGGGCAGCTAGCTGGGAATCAACGGAGCAAGAAGTAAAGAGCGGTATGCCATTTTCTTTGTGGGCTGATCCAAAAAATAAAATACATCAAGACTTATGGGCCTTGTTAAAATTGGCTGGACATTTAATCAAGAAGTATCCCAAAGATTCGGGTTTTCAATGGGCCAGAATGCATCTTGATCAAGCTTCGACCTCTTGTACTTTTTGGTGGGCCTCAGCTAGGCAGCCATCTGATTTTTCTCCACTGACCTGGCATCCAGACATGATAGATAATGGGGCAGAGGAGCTAGTGCGTAGTGTGCGCTCACTGGAGCGGGCTACTATTCACGAAAAAATGCAAGCCGAAAAACTGTATCTAAACATCAAAAAAAATACCTGGGTGACTCATTGGAAAAAATATAGTAAATAATATTTGTTCGCTTGTAGATTCACCAAAAAAGTATTGGGTAGAAATCAGAATTAGAAATAGTTTCTTGGTTCATAATTTTATAAACATTTTATTCAATAATATACAACGGGATGGAAATCAATAAAATCAAGGAAAACATGGATAAACTGCTAGATTTAGATTTTATTTCTAGTTCATTTAACCAAAAGATGGTTAATTTTTATCCAGATTTTAAGCAAGTTAGTAGTATTGTTTTTCATACATATAAAAGACACATTGGTAAAACCAGTATGATTGTGGTGGTTGAGTATGTGTTGAGTTATGAAAGTGTTGATGGGGAAATAAAAGTTGTTAGTATATTTTCGTCGGCCCACTCAGATGGTTCAAGAACTAGAGCCTTTGAATCCCAAAACTATCTATACAACCACGGCTTTGGTCAGGGAAATTTTTTGGTTGGACGGCCATTATTTTACTTAGATGAGCAGTTTGCTTTTTTTTATGAGGGAGTGATGGGCCGCACCTTGCGGAAATTAATGAAAGAAAAAAATGGTCAAGATTTTTCGGCTATCTTGAAACTGGCTGCAGAATGGATAAAACAACTACATAATTGCCAGATTGATAATGGGCATAAGTTTGTTCCATTTGAATTTAGTGAAATGACCCCAAAACCGCAGAGATTTTTGGATGATATGTCAAAAATTTATCCAGAACTTGGTCTCCGTCTCGCTAGCACTTTTCACCGCATGGCAGAATTAAAAAAAAATAATTTTAACACTTTCCCGGTGTCCCTTATACATGGTGATTATCACCCAGAAAATATTATCATCAAAAGTTCCGAATTAGAAACTATTAAAGTTATCGATTTCACCGACTTATCTTTGGGTGATCCTATGGTAGACCTGGGGTCTTTTATTCAACAGATTGACTTCATGGGTTTCGAGTGTTTGTCTAGGAAGGATATCAATAATTACAAACTGAGTTTTTTAGAATACTATTTTTCTAAAAAATTTGAAGATATTGATATTAATGATTTGAATAGAATAAATTTGTATCAGGCTTGGGTAGTGTTACGTACAACTTTGTTACTTTTTTATGCTAAATCAGCCAGTCATCCGCTAGGCGACCTGATTGATGAGATCGACCGATATCTTAGTTTAGCCGAGAAGAGTGAGCGAAAAATAAACTTGTACTAGTAAAATTAAAATAAATGAAAATTGGCTTAATAGCTAGATTGAGTCAGCCGATACATAGTCAGGCGGCTGGTTATTATTATAAACTGTATCATTTGATTTTAGGCTTAGAGGGTCGTGGTCACCAAGTGACTGTTTTGGCACATCCGCAGAGCCGGATCAAGGCCAAGCTAGTGCCAGCTAAAAATAAATATGATTCTTGGGAAACATCCCTTTATACTTATCGGGATTTTATTGAAAAATATAGTGGTCAATTAGATATTATTAATGCCCACACCGACCACATAGCCTGTTATCTGGATGGCTACTCTCGAGCACCGCTGGTGCATACTATGGTTTTTGGTGGATTCTGGGGACAGGTAGAAGAGGCTTTGCGTTTTTACAAAAAGCAAAACTTTATCGCCATCAGTCAGGCTATGAAAAAAAGATATCCATATCTCAATTGGCGTGGTCTGGCTTACAATGGTTTGAATTTGAGCGACTATCCCTTGGTGATCAAGAAGAAAGACTATTTTTTGTATTTGGCTCGAGTCAGGGAGGATAAAGGCGTTTTGGAAGCAATTGAGGTAGTCAAAAAATCTGGTCAAAAACTAATTATTGCCGGTCCCAAAGATAATAATTTTTTTCAGGATAAAGTAAAACCAAAATTAAATAGTAAGATTAGCTACGTCGGCGATTTGAATTTCAAAAAGAAAATTTCATTTTTAAAAAATGCCAAAGCTTTGTTGCATCCACACCATTTACCAGAGGCTTTTGGTATCAGCATGATCGAGGCTCAGGCCTGTGGTACGCCAGTGATTGCTTTTGGAGCAGGAGCTAGTAGAGAGGTGGTCAAAGATAAAAAGACTGGCTATATAGTCAAAGATAGCAAAGAAATGCTGTCGGCTCTGAGTACTTTGAACTCGATAAATCCTCAGGATTGTCGAAATTTTATAGCCGAAAATTTTTCAAGCCTTGCTATGGCGGATAGCTACGAGGCAATATATAAAAAAATTATAGCCCGCTAGATATGGTATAATGGTATTCTATGCCAAAGAAAATAAAAATATTATTTTGTGCTGCCGAGGCTAGCCCTTTAGCCAAAGTCGGTGGTTTGGGAGATGTGGTTGGCTCTTTGCCAAAAGCTTTGAATAAAATTGGTTTAGAGCTCAGCTTGATTTTACCTTTTTATGCTAGCATCCCCAAAAAATATAAGGTAAAACTACTCAAAAAAGATATAGCCATAGAGCTAGATGGTCAACATGATAGATTTAGTATTTATCAAACAAAGTTACCAAATAGTTTGGTCCCAGTTTATCTGGTCAAGCATAAATTTTTTGATACTCAGGATATATATTTTGGTAAAAAAAGAATAACAGCAGGCAAGAGAAGTATAGCCGATGTTGAGCGTTATACTTTTTTTTCCAAAGCCATAGTAGAGGCTGTTAGAACATTGTCTTGGAAAGTAGATATTATACACTGTCATGACTGGCACACGGCCTTGGTCCCCACTTTTGTAGATGAGTATGCCGTAAAGTATAAAAACTTTCCCAACATAAAAACAATTCTCACTATTCATAATCTAGCTAATCAAGGAAAAACTAGTTTGGATATTTTGGACTACGCTGGCTTGCATCACGATCTGACACCAGCAGTCATGGAGGACTACTATGATCAAGATGGACAGATATTAGATCTGATGAAGATTGGTATTTTGTCAGCTGATCGAGTGACTACCGTCAGTCCGAGCTATGCCAAGGAAATCATGACCAAGCAATATGGTGAGCAATTAGAAAAATATTTACTAAGACGGCAAAAACATATCGTTGGTATAGTCAATGGCATTGACACTGATTTTTTTGATCCGAGCAAAGATAAGTTTGTTTATAAAAAATACAGTCATAAAAATTTTATTACTGCTAAAGCTATAAACAAAGAAAAGCTGCAAAAAAAATTATCCTTGTCTGCAGAAAAACAAACTCCAGTCTTTGGTCTAGTCACTAGATTATTTGCTCAAAAGGGTTTGGATATTTTGTTACCAGCTTTAGAAAAACTTTTAGCCAAAGAAAAATTTCAGCTAGTAGTTTTGGGTTCTGGTCTACCAGAATATGAGCAAGCCATGTTGGCACTACAAGCCAAATATCCAAAAAGAGTGGCTGTGAAAATAGGTTTTGATGAAGCCTTGGCTCAGCGTATTTATGCTGCCTCGGACTTCTTCCTCATGCCCTCCGCCTTTGAGCCCTGTGGCTTGGGACAGCTGATTGCTATGCATTATGGCGCTATACCCATTGTACGGGCTACTGGTGGCCTCAGGGACACTGTGGGGGTCAGTAGCGGCCTAGTTTTTAAAGTATATAGCCAGGGCGAACTGGAAAAAATTATCAAAAAAGCCCTGCGTCTTTATCAGGTGCCCAAGATGCTAAATACTATGATCAGTGGCGATATGCAGACAGATTTTTCTTGGGCCAAGTCAGCACAAGTTTATAAAAAATTATACCAAAAAATATGAAGTCAGAAATTAGAAAAGATTATATTCAAGACAAATATGTCATCATCGCCCCTAGGCGATCCGGGCGACCAAATGATGTGAATACTCCACCAGACC
>CAYVXP010000045.1:0-6638 GCA_964455165.1 uncultured Gammaproteobacteria bacterium | reverse complement strand
CGAGGAGTTTGCCGTAGAAGATATCCGCTTTTACGTACTGGATCCGGAACCTTCGGCCAAGGTACGCGAGCAGATTGAGAATGCGGCGTCTGGTAATGAGAAGATTGTTGCTCGACGCAAGGATGGTGAAGCTGCTGGCGCTGAAACAGCTGCTCGAATTGCTGCGGTCAATGCAGAAATGCAGAAGCCTGGTGGCACTGATGCCGTCAAGGCTTTGATCCTGCTTGATAGAGCGGCCAACAACCGTACCGTAAACGTAGAGGCTGGTGGTGGTATCGCCAAGATCGTTAACGATCTTACTGGCGGTACTAGGTCAGACTAGACTTCCAAGATGAGTGAAAGCCCCGACTTTTTGCACAGCGTGTGCGAGTCGGGGCTTGTTTTTTTTCAAAAAAAATGTCATGATAATAATGATTTAAATTATTAAAAACAAAAATTTTATGGAAGACATGATCCAAAGTTTTGTTCTGGATTTATTAAAACAAGCCGGCATTGATAATATGCCAGAAGAATTTAAAAAAGAGTATACTGAAAAATTAGCGGTCGAAGCTGAAAGACGTTTGGGTGTGATGGCTATGGAAGAGCTTGATGTCAAAGGCTTAGAGCAATTTGAGACTTTTATGAGTGCACATGATGCTACAAAATCAGAAGATTTTTTGGAGTTTTTTAATACTCATATTACTGATTTTGACGCTAAAGCTAATAAAGCTTTACAGGATTTTGCTCAAGAATTTTTGTCTAGTGCTGCTGATCTAAAAGGTACAAAACTGTCGGTATAATTATTTTATGACCAATAAACAAAAAATTGAGCGTTTTCATCAAATTTATGCCGATTTTGTGGCTAGTTTGAGTAGTTTAAAAAATAAAGCTGCTGAGCAAGAAATAAAAAAATCTAAAGCTCAAGAAAAAGCAGAAATCGAAGATATATTAAATAAAATTAAGAGTAATTTTTAGTATATGGCAGAACAAAAAAAACTGGAAAATAATAAAGTTCCTACTGTTGAAAATGTTGGTCATGAGCCCTCAGAAAGAAATGTGGCAGAAGAAGCAGAAACCGTGAGCACTAGAATTGATCGAGATGCTGAGGCTTTTCGAGCCGAGGAAGGAGTAGAAAATCCCAGTGTAGTTATAGAGGTTGATGGTTTAGCAAAAAAAAGTAAAGATGAAATTAAGTTGGTTTTAAATGGAGAAGAAAAACCAATAAATCAAGAACGTGTAGTTTTTGATTATTCTGGGGCTAATGATTGGCTGGAATTATCCGCCCAGATTGGTAAAAATATGAGCTCAGCCGATGCCGATCTTGTATTAGAAGCTGTAAAAGCTTTTCGTGAAGGGCAAATAAGTGAAAAACAATTACCAGTGACTCCAGACTCACATATCAAAGAAGTGGCTTTGAAATTGAAAAAAAGGGATGCCTTGTTAAATGAAAAGCCTAGTGAAAAAGTGGTTATGGAAAATAAAGAAGAAGGCGTCGCTGGTTCCACAGAAAATAAAGATGAAATTAAAAATGAGAGTCCCGCAATATTAGAAACAAAATTTGATATTAAAGATGCTGTGACTAAAGGAAAAATTAATAAGCTAAAAATTTTTCTTGATAAATTAAATAAAGCTGGTAATTATAGCGATGATCCAGAAAAAAAGATTTTATTAAACGAAGCGGCTCTCTTATTGGATAATCCTAATCTTGTTGCTGAGTCGCCTGATTTAGGTTTGGCTATCGAGAAGGCTCATATTACAATAGAAAATAAAATAAAAGGTTTAGAATCAGATATTAGAGTAGCTCAGCTTGAAAGATTGATAGAACCCTTGAAAAAGTTAATTTCGGCTATTAATTCAGCTGATGATTGGGGACCAAAAACAGAAGCTTTAAAAACCGCTGCTCAATTATTAGGCAAGCCAGAACTTGCTTCAGCTGTTTTGCAACATTCAAAAGAAGAACAAGAGTTATTGATCTCAGAGGCCCTTAAACAGGCCACTTTATTAGCCGAAGCAAGAATTAGACAAATAGAAGAAGAAATCAATAAAGCAAAAAATACCAGTAAAGAAACTCCAGAAAATATTACAGAAAAACCAGAGCTAAATCCAGAACCCATACCAGAAAAATCAGAAGCTGAGCCTGTTAAACCAGAGCCTGTAATACCAGAAAAAGTAGAAAAAGATCTAGGCTATCTTGATATTGATCCAAAAGTTATTTGGGAAAAAATGACCCCCAAAGATATGGAGGCTTTGCAGGCTTTGATGAAAGCTGGGGATATGGTCAAGGTAAATGAATTTTATCAGACAAAGATAAAGGAAGTTTTAGTTGATCAACATAAAGAGGGATCTGTTAATGAAGATTTGGAAAAACAGTTGGCGGAAGCGGTCAATGCTATTATCCAGCAAACAATAGAATCAGAAGCTCAGCGTCAGTTACTGGAGAGCGGTGGATTTGCTGGTCATATGTTGGGTGCTGAAAAAGGAAAAAGAAGATATGCTGTCGCTAAAATAGCTCGTAGTTTTATTATAATAGGTGGCGTTTCTGTGGGCATTTCTCTTTTAGGTGTTGGTACCGGTGGAGCAGCTGTAGTTGCAACTGCTGGTGCTATGACTTTAGCTCGTTTTGCTATGAGAAAATGGGATGAAAATCGTGCAGCATCAAGACCAGCCAGTATCATAGAAAGAGAAAAAGAAAAATATAATAAAAAATTAGATAAAAAGAAAGCAGAAGTTTTGGAAACTATTTTTTCAGCTGATAATTTAGAACAATTACGAAAACAACTTAGTGGCAATATTTCCAATGTCTTACGAGTCCAAACTAGTGAGCGAGCCTTGAAAGTTTTGCGGGAGTACGATCAAGCTGATTGCGTCAAAGAGCCAGAAATAGCTGGAGCAAAATTACGTGAGGTAGAAAAAGAATTGTATTTGAATGCTTTGACTAAGGTAAGAGCAGAAAACCCAGAAGCTACCCCAGAACAACAACAAAACATGGCCCTGACCTTAGCTTTGACCCTTGGTCAACATGAAAAAGGTGAAAACTATGCCAAACAAAGATTGGAAGAAATTAAGAAATCAAAACCACGACTATATGCTTTGATAGAAAAGTTTAATTTATTGAACGCTGGTAGTCCTGATAAAAAACCTGCCGGCATGAGTAAGGAAGAGGAAGATACTTGGGATAAGCATAAATATGACATGGTGAGTCTTGGTATAGGTACGGCTATCGGTATAGGTATCCGTAAGGTAGGCCCAGTGCGTATAGCTATGGGAGCAGCAGCTGGTGCTGGCATTGGTTACAAGGTTGGAGAATGGATGGAAAAAAGAGATGAAAAGAAGGCTTTTGCAGAAATTGTGAAGATGATCGATGAAAGCGAAGAGGTTGTCAGGGATATTGAATTTCCAACTGAAGAAATAGATAAATTAAAAAAAGATTCCGTTTTTGTTAAGAGTAAATTGGACCTAGGCTTACTAGACGGTGATCCTCTGCTGAAGAGTCGGGCTGAAAATTTTATTCATCAAGTGCAAAAAATTGAATTAGCCAATCAGGAAGCATTCAAAAAATTATTAGAGAGTGTGAGCGATAGAACTGATAAGCGTGCCGAGCAAGTAGAAGAAGATCTGAATAGAATTGGCAGTAAGCTAAAAAATAGACGTTTGTTAGCTACTATTGGTGGTGCGATTATTGGTGGGGCAGTAGCTTGGTGGTATGATGAGCATACTCATAAAAAGGATGTAGAACAAAAACCAAGTAGTGATACTAAAGCAGAAAGTTCTAAACCAGGGGGTTATGGCGTAGAGCAGCCAAGACCACCGCAAGTAACTGGTAATCCATATTTTGAAGATAAGATAGATTCAACAAACTTGAATGGTTCCGATTCTATTTGGCGTTCTACCCATCAGATGTTTGAAGATCATGCTAAAGAGTTGGGATACAAAGGTGATATCAATGATCATCGAGCTTTATCAGCGTGGGCAGAAAATCAAACAGGCAATGCAGTTCAGCACTTAAATCAAGAACAGGGTGGTAATATTAATGATTTAGTACACAATGCTGATAAAGTAAGATTAAGTTTTGAAAATGGTAAACCACATTTGAGTTTTATTAATTCTTCTGGTATTGAGGCTGGACATCTTTCAGATACCAATGTGGGGCATCTAGTAGAGGGTCAACATTTTAATGCTAATACTGAGCATCATTTTGGTATTGATCCTAGGACAGGGGATCAATATTTAGAAGTTAAATCACCTGACGGCTTGTATAGGGTCTATGATTGGGACAGAGACGGTCAGCCAAATGTACAGTTTCCAGATGGTCACAATCAAGAGATGAGTAGTGCAGATTTATCAAAATTTTTAGCTGATAAAAATATTGTTACTTCACCAGAAGTATTGGCTGCCCAAGCAGCAGCTACCGAGGCTGCAGCTAAAGCTGCCACGGAGCTTGCTGCGACGCAGGCTGCCGCAGTAGCTGCTCAGCAACATGTAGAAACATTTTTGACTCAGGGCGGTGCCTATAATCATGAGTTATTTGAAGCAGCTAAAAATTCTGGTCATCTTGATGATGTAGTTGATAAGGTGGTGAATAGTGCTAATCAAACTCAAGCCGGTGGTTTAGTTTATGACTTTGCTAGAGATCAAGGTTGGTCGGCTGAAAAGACTAATGTATTTTTGGGAGCTTTGAGAAGTGGTGAAAAAATTGATTTATCCGCTGCTGGTGCTAATGTTAATGGTGCTCAAGTAATTAGCGAGAGTATGAAAGCTTTTGAAAGGGCGGCTCTTGATAGCTTTGATAAAGTTAAAGATATGCCTGCAGACCATTGGATGGTTGCTAAATTAGGCGATGATTATGCTTTAGTACAAAAAGTCCATAGTGGTGTTTGGCCATTTAGGGGAGATCATTTTTTGGTGGATACCAACGGTGATCATCAAATTGATGCCACCTTGGATAATACTGCCATGCGTCAAACATTTATACCTGGTCAGCATATTTCTCCTCAAGCAGCTGAGGTGCTTGGTCAGGCTACTGCTCATCCGACCGAAACATCGACTGCTGAAGCTGGTATTTTGAATCGAGCTGATGCTAGTTTTGTAGAATTAACCAAGAATGCCGGCGCCATGGATACTTTTATAAATCATGATATAAGTATAGCCGAGCGTATTCATGCTCTGACAGGTTTTTTGCCAGGCGGAAAAATATCAGATTTTAATGGTATTGCTCTATCTCAACATGATGGAAAACTTCTGTGGCACCTGGGCAATCAATCACCACTGGAAGTGACTGATAAAAATATCGATGGTTTAGCAGAAATAATGAAAGTTGTCAGAGATAAGGCCGGGACTAGTTTGCCGAGCAATTGGGATCAGCAAGTCAGTCGAGCCTATGAGCAGGCTGTTAATACGAAATAATAGTTTTAAAAAACCTCGCATTGCGAGGTTTTTTATATTTCTGAAAATATTTTTTCTACTTCTTGTGGTGTAGTGACACGGACTAGACCGTACCTTAGCTCAGCTGCTTGTGGGTGTCCTTTTACATAAAATAATAAATGTTTGCGCATTTCTTGAAAACCTTTTGGTCCTTTGCTTTCGTAGAGTAGGTGAGCATGTTCTATGGCCGTCGCTTTTATTTCGGCCCAAGTTATTTCTGTGTATTTACCGGTGTTGATATAATCTTTGATTTGTTTAAAGAGCCAAGGACGGCCATACAGAGATCTAGCTAAAGCTATACCGTCAGCCTTGGTGTATTTCAGATCATCCACTACTGATTCTACACTTTGAAATGAACCATTAATCAAGAATATACCTTTGGTAAATTTTTCACGTAGGCTTTTGAGCATATCTAGATCAACTGGCCCAGTAAAAGGAGTTTCATATGTTCGGCCATGTATGATGACGGCAGCTAGTGGATATTCTTTGAGCGCGTCCAAAAGATCAAGAGCGGTTATTTTCCCTTTACTGGGGTCGCCTGTTATGGTGTTTAGACTTACTCGGCTTTTGATCGACACTGGTATAGTGACCGCTTCTATGGTATTGGCGACTATTTTTTTGACCATATCCATATCACGGAGCAGACAGATGCCGCCACCATGGCCAGCTACTTTTTTGGCTGGGCAACCAAAATTGATATCAACGCCAGCAAAGCCTAATTGCTCTATGAGTTTGGCAGCTTTGGGGTAAAGCTCACTTCTTTTACCAAAAATTTGAGCAATGACTGGCTGTTCTTGAGCTTTGTAGGCCAACATTTGTAGGGTTTTTTTGCTATCATAAAACAAAGCATCAACCGATACAAATTCAGTATAAACAACATCAGCACCCCATTTTTTACAGAGCTGACGCCAAGCAGTATCAGTGATACCGGCCATAGGAGTAGCGGTAATTATTGGTTTATTTAGTTGTTGCCAAAAATTAGACATAGTTTATCAAAAAATCCCAAACCAGTAGTTTAGGATTATTTATAGCAGATAAAAGCATTGATGTAGTTGTGTCATTTGAAGTAATTGAACATCTGTTCTCCCCCAACGAATTTATTAAAAGTTGTGCTTCAGTACTCTCTCCAGGAGGTCTTTTGATTCTGAGTTGTCCTAATGTGAAAGGATTTGATATCCTTATTCTTAAAGAATTATCTGATAGTATTGATACAGAACATTTGAATTATTTTAATCCCA
>CAYVXP010000044.1:0-6657 GCA_964455165.1 uncultured Gammaproteobacteria bacterium | reverse complement strand
CACCAAGCGCTAATCAAGACACTAGCCTGCACATCACCAAAATACTATTAGACAAAATGTCAGAAATAGAGCCTGCTGACATTACAAATTTTCGTCAGCAAATAAAACACGATGCTTTTGATATCTTTGATAAGCTGGATCCCAGTCAACAAGAAGCTATCGCTGCTATCTACAAAATGAATGATGATGAATTAGAGATGTTAGCCGATCAAGGCCAACGCTATCTACCAGGTGTCCATGATGTCAGCCAATACCTGACTGTCATCTGTGGTCTGACTGAGGATCCACGTTTTGAAAAACTGACTGATAAAAAAGAATAAAATAAAGCCCGCCGTTCATCACCCTGTGGGTGACTAATAGGCGGGCAACGAGCAGGTCTCCTGAGAGACCGATTGACCCTAGGCCGCTTCTGGTGGACCATCTTCATCGTCCCACTGTCCGGAAATTGGCCTTGGCTTACCATCACTCTTCACGTACTCCAGATCTTCTGTGCGGAGACGTTCTCCTCCCTTGTGGCAAAGCCACGTGATGAATACTGCCAAGGCAGCGATAGCCAATAGAATCTTAACAAAGAACATGAATCACCTCCTCTAGGACATCTAGTCGTAGTGCTCTAGCTCCACTGGTGGAGTCTCGCCCAAGCAGAATGTCAGCAAGCTCAAAGCCGCTGCACACCCTATGCCAATCACGAAAAGGACGATGGTCAGCACCGCCCCAATATGAGCCAAAACTTGAGACATCGGTCTCTACCTCCTCTCGTGGGGATGCCAACATGCGCACCATCATAGGCTAGCAATTGATATGATTCAATTTAATCACATCTATTCCAAATATTCAAATAATCGCTCATTATAAAAAAGCGCCCGCCCAGTATCGAAACCAGGCGGGTGCGTCACAGCAAACAGGGGTGTACCGAGTGGTCAGGCACCATACCAGAGCTCCGATGAGCCAGCCCCTAAAACACGAAAGAACAGCGTTCAAAAAAGGATGCGAATGATCGCCGCCAAGATGATCAACAACATGAGCATCATGATGGCCATGATAGGGTAAGCAGCGCGCTGCTTGGTCCGACGGCTCTGCTCAAGCGCCTGTTCGTCCATCTCACCTTTGTAGGTCTTCATGAGTCTCTCCTTTACGGTTTCGGCCATTTTCAGTCCTCCTTGACGCTACAGTACCCCTAAAAAGGCACCCTGTAATATAAAACATTAATCTATCTTAGTCAACCAAAAATATGCCAATATCAAAACCAGCCCAAATCCAAGTCTACACTGGCGATGGCAAGGGCAAAACCACTGCCTCTCTGGGCCTAGCTATCCGCGCTGCCAGCCAGGGTTTCAAAGTCGGCATTATTTATTTTGATAAAGGCGGAGACTATTATGGTGAAAGAAAATTATTAGCCGAGCTAGAAAAATTTAATCTCCACTATCGTGCTTTTGGCATGCCACGCATGACTGAAAATAAAGGCTTTCGCTTCCCAAATATTCCTGAGGATTTAGAGGAAGGCCAAAAAGCCCTAGACCAGGCCAGACAATGGATGCAAGAAGACTTTGATCTACTAGTCCTCGATGAGATCAATACCACGGTCAAAACTGGCTTGCTAAAATTGGAAGATATAGTAAACTTGATAGCACAAAGACCACCTGATTTGGAACTAATCCTGACTGGTCGCTACTGTCCCCCGGAGATACTAGATCTAGCTGATCTGATCACCGAAATGACTCCGGTCAAACACTATTTTTATAAAGGCCAAAAAGCTCGAAGAGGTATAGAATACTAGAGATAGTAAATAATTTATAAATAAAAATTTATGAGCCTAGTTGTAGAAAAAAATAAGTTAACCTTTAACCAACCTCCTTTTAAAATTATAGTTTATAAGCAGGACATTAAAAAAATTGCTATTTTTTATCAATACCCACTCAACCGTACTGATTTTAGAGAAATTATATCTCATGGTTATGAAGAAATTGATAACGAACTATTAGCTAAAAATACTGAAGTCCCCTATGATTATTGCGTTATACTTAAAATAATAACTGATAAAAAAGAAATAAATGGTAAAAATCCATGGTTTGCAAAAATAATCTATTGGTTAACCAATGCTTTAAGCATTCACAATCCTCTAATAGCTACCTCTGGCAACCGCTACGACTCTACTAGTGTCATAGGGCGACAAGCCATCAGTAAAACACTAGATGATTTAAAAAATAATGGTTATAATGTAGATTATTTATTCCCTATCTTTCACGCACTACTTGATAAACCCACCACTCAAGAAAAAACAGATCTCGGTCTAAAAAAACATTACAAAAAATTCATTGCTCTATTTTGGATAATTTTGGGAATAATAGGAATACTGCTTGTCTATCTAATAATAATGAAATGAAAAAAAACTTAAAATTTATTATCTTAGCTCTAGCTATCATAGCTGTTATCACCCTCTGGCAAACTACTGTATCGCAAACAAAAAATAAAGCCAAACAAACAGCTAAACAAGAAACAACACAAGAAAATATAGCTACGCCACCAGCTAAAATAGAAACAGCTCAAACGCAAACTAAGATCGATATCACTTTCACTTTTGCCACTGATGACACCAAAACTGTCGAATATCCAATCTTAGCCAACAGTACCAAAAATTTATTTGCTATCAGTCAAGAAATTGCCAAACAACAAGCTTGGGACTGGCAATACACAGACTATGGCGAGCTGGGCTATTTAGTGACTAAAATAAACAACACTAAAAATGGTCAGGATAATAAATATTGGCAATACTATATAGACAATGAGCAGCCACAAATTAGTGCTAATAAATATATACCAAAAAGTGGTGAGAAAATAGAATGGCGCTTTACTGAGTCAAAATTTTAAAAAAAATTTATATGAATAATCAAAAAAATATCTATCTAATTATCACCATCAGCATCTTAGCTATGTTTAGTCGCCTGATTTGGCATGTGCCAAACTTTTCTCCACTGGCTAGTGTTTTGATATTTTCTGCTTTCTTAGCGCCTAACAAAAAAATAGCTACTCTGCCATTATTAGCTCTACTAGCCTCTGATTTATTTTTAGGATTTTATAAGTGGAGTGTCATGCTAGCTGTCTATCTAGCTACTGCTCTCAATATTATCAGCGGCTATGCCTTTAAAAAAAATCCTCGTTCTCTCAATGTCCTTTCAGCTGGCATATTTTCAGGCATTAGTTTTTTCCTGATCACTAATCTAGCAGTCTGGGCCTCTAGTAATTGGTACAGTAGAGATTTTAGTGGTCTGATGTACTGCTTCACTCTAGCTATACCATTTTTCAAGAGTACACTAGCTAGTAACATACTTTATTCAAGTTTATTATTCTCGGTCTATGCTCTAGCCACTAGCAAAATGCCGGAGAAAAAAGTCAGTCTAAATTAAAAATATTACTCTAAAAAACACTCAAGGTTATTTGAGTGTTTTTATTTTATATAAAAAAACTGGGCCCACCGCAAGCGGGGGCCCAGATTGGCTAATCGCGTTGTTGGCGACTAGCTACAGAAGTCGGAGTTCTGGAAATCAGCCAGAGACGGCCAGTTCTCCATGCGAGCGACCAGCTCCTCGGTGAAAGGATTGTGACTGATGTCCGCAATCTTCAGAACCTGAGAATACTCGGTGATCTCGCCGAGCCAGTAGGCCGCGGCCGTCACAACCGCCTCGTCCACCTTCTCGGGCAGGCCGGAGAAGCTGAAGATCAACTGATCAGCGATGATGGCGCCGCCCCAGCGACAATTATCCGGATCTCGAGACTGCCACGATGACAGATGCTTGTGCCAGAGACCCTGCAGACGCTCAGCCTTCTCTTGCGAAAAGGCCAGGTACTGCTCAGGATCATCAACGAAGATCCCGACCCTCGAGCACAGGGCGAATCCGGGTTCACCCCTGACCAATACGGTCAGGTATCCACCACGCCTCGCTGGCTTCAGGTTACCCCGAAGCTTAGTGGACTCCTTCACCAACTTTTCCACGATCAAGAGAATCGCGCTGTTTTGCAAAGTACTCATCGCCCAACCTTTCTGTTAGCAAACACCACGGCTGACGGAAAACATAAGATATTAACATAATTATGAACTTTTGTCAATATAAAAAGCGCCCTACTAGAGCGCTAAAAATATATATAAATTATTTATTTTTTAATTTGATTATAAATACTCCCTGCCCACCCTGAGTAAATTTACCTTCACTAAAACTCTGGACATCAGGATGATTGGCCAAAAAATCAGCAATCACTGGCTTGACCACTGGACCATTCTTAGAATGCAGACCCACACCGGTGATGATACTCACTAGTCTATAGCCACTCTCCAAGCTATCTTGTATAAAGTCATCAGCCAAACTTAAAATTTGCTCATGAGTCAGGGCTCCTAAACCATGAAAATCAAATTCGGCTTGCGGTGTTTGTAGATGTTTATATTTATTGGCCATGATTTTATGATAGCATGAGTTTAAATAAAATATAAATAAATGTAAAGTCTTTTTATTACTCGCTTGGGCTTTTTTATTTTGTATCAAAATATGTTATAATATAAACAATCAAGGAAACTAAAAAAGAAAAATAAAAACAATATCATGGCGATGAATATCAACAATCTATTTAAGCTAGCAACTAAGAATAAAGCTTCTGATTTGCACATCATAGTCGGTAAGCCACCGATTTTGAGAGTAGATGGCGAATTGAAAATAATTCCTGATGTCGAAGTGGTCACTCGCGAGCTAGCCGAAAAAATGATCTTCGGTATTTTAACCGAACGCCAACAAAAAAAATTCATTGATGAACGAGAGTTAGACATCTCCTACGAGATTGCCGAGTACTCACGCTATCGTGTCAATTTGCACTATGAAAAAGATAATGTCGGTCTAGTAGCGCGCGTTATTTCCAATCAGATACCTAGTCTCACTGATCTCAATATGCCAGAAGTAGTGACTAGTCTGATTCAAAGATCAAATGGTCTAGTCTTAGTCACTGGTCCGACTGGTTGCGGAAAATCAACCACTCTAGCGGCCATGATCGAATACATCAACCAAACACGCTCATCTCATATCATCACTCTCGAAGACCCGATTGAATTCGTCCACCAACCAAAAAAAAGTATCATCAAACAAAGACAGTTGGGCACTGACATCATCAATTTTGATGATGCTTTGAAGCACGTCTTGCGCCAAGACCCCAATGTCATCATGGTCGGAGAAATGCGCGATCTAGAAACCATTGCCGCTACTATCACTCTGGCTGAAACTGGTCACCTCGTCCTCGCTACTCTACACACTCATAGTGCCTCACAGACTATTGATCGTATTATCGACGTCTTCCCGCCTCATCAGCAGGCCCAGGTCCGCTTACAGCTATCTATTTCTTTGAGTGGTATTTTGACCCAACAATTGGTGCCAAAAGTTGGCGGTAGCCGTGTCGCTGTCCGTGAAGTTTTGATCAATACTCCAGCTATTTCAAACATTATCCGCGAAAATAAAATTCCTCAAATCAAGAGTGTCATCCAGACTAGCGCCGATGAAGGTATGTTTAGCATGGAGCAAAATATCAAAGAATTACTCGACAATAATCAAATAGACGAGACTACTGCTCTCGCCTATCTCAATCACCAGAGCTCTTAATGAATAACTCCTGGCAAAAAATTTCTTTATTTCAAGGACTTACTAAGCAGGAACTCAGTCTGCTTGGTAATTTTTTTGTAGAAAAAAAATACCAAGAGTCTGACTATATATTTCGTAGCAAAAAAATAAATGACAAGCTCATCATCATAGTCTCTGGTCAAACCACTCTAGAGGCTTCCATAGAAAAACGCATCCAAAATCTAGCTATCTTCCGAGCTGATGATTTTGTTGGTGAGTTGTGCCTACTGAATAAGCGCACTATTTTTCAACATAGTCTCAAAGTCACCAGTGAGCAAGTAGTGACCTATGAATTATCTAATAAAAACTGGTTTACTATAATCAAAAAAAATTCTCACATCAAAGAGGTGATACTAGCAAATCTGACCATGATATTACACCAAAGATTAGAGCATGCTGATAATAAGCTGGTGGCACTTTTTGCTATCGGACAATACCTGACTGGCCAACATGATATCAAAGATATTAGTAATTATATTTTAAAAACTATCTTAGAAATCATACCTTCTGAACAAGCTCTACTCTGCTCCTACTCACACACGACGGCCAAAATACATGTTTATGAAGTAAAAAATTATTTAAATTTGAAAAAAAATAATTATTATCCTATTAAAAATTTTCCATTACTACTTGATATTCTCAAATCTCTGCGTACTATAATTTTTCACAAACAAGACTTACCTCACGGCTCTAGCCTCTGGCCACTATCTACCAAACAAAGCATTGTCACTCCTATTTTGGCTGGCCACAAAACTATTGGCTTCATAGCTCTGTCTGGCAAAGCCAATAAACAAGACTATAGTGCCAACAATATCATCCTACTAGAAGCCCTAGCCAATCAACTGGCTGGTTTGATCCAGAATATCCGTTCTCAAGAATGGGAAGAAGCCGAAAAATCTCTAAAAAGAGAATACATAGACTTACCCTACTAAGTATTGAATTTTTTCAGATGATGTACTATAATGCCCATACCCTATAGCTTTTATGCTATTTTTTTATATGCGGT
>CAYVXP010000043.1:0-6688 GCA_964455165.1 uncultured Gammaproteobacteria bacterium | reverse complement strand
AAATATTATGAACAATTTGCAGTAGCAGAATCTGTGCATCCGTTTTCTGTGCATACCACTGAATTCCATGAAGTATGGTTAGTGGATGGAACACAAATTTTCCATTTACCATCTTGAATACCCTCATCACCGACTATTAAACCATCTAGCAAAAGATCCACGCCATTAATCACAACTGGATCATTATAACCCGTTGGTTTGGTTGGCCAAGTCTGATTAAGGACGGTGGTAGGTGCGCTACACATTTGGCCATCTAAAGCATACTGTAGTAAAAATGTTGGTGTAGAGTCTACAGCATCCTGACAAAGTACCACTACTCCAGCCAAACTTGCTCCCCAAGCCTTGGCGCCAGCTACTTTAGCTTTATTACGGGCACTATTTAAGTTAACAACAGCTACCACGGACAAAATACCGATAATAGCGATAACGACTAACAACTCGATTAAAGTAAAACCTTTTTTCATTGTTGTTTCACCTCCCTTCAAATACCCAAGGCAATATTTCTAAAGCTTGAGATCTCTTAAGCTCTAAATAAATCCTCGGTTTTTTTAATTGTTAAATATAACTATCTAATTATACCACAAAATAATAACATCAACAATTTATTAATTAATATTTTGCGCTACTTTGTACATTGGCAACATGATGGCCGCCACTATACCACCGACACCTATACCCATGATGATCAAAATCAATGGCTCTATCAAAGTAGTCAAATTACCCACTAAATTATTGATCTCTCGACTATAAAAATCACTCAATCTTTCCAAAATAGTATCAATGCGACCAGTCTTTTCACCGACTATCATCATCTGTGAAAGCATCTTGGGCATGAGTGGAGATTTAGCAAAAAGTGTAGAGATAGAATTGCCCGCCTCTACCTCAGATACTGTCCTCATGATCAGGTCAGCGTAAGCTTTGTTATCCACAACCTCAGCTGTGATGCGTAGAGCCATAGCAATCGGCACACCACCTTTGATCAAGGTATGCAAACTACGAGTAAAGCGTACTAAATATATTTTCCGAAATAAGTTGCCAAAGATTGGCATCTTGATCTTGAATGAATCCCAAATCAATTTACCAGCTGGACTCTTGATCCAAAAAGTAAAAAAACCAAATAATAATATCAACAAGAAAACTAGATAATACCAATAATTGACCATGAAGTCAGAGATATTGATAATCCACTGAGTGATGGCTGGCAACTTGGCTCCACTCTCTGTCAGCATGGGTGTCAATTTTGGTAAAATATAAACCATCATCAAAATACCAATGCCGACCATACCGACTAGAATCAAAGCCGGATAAATCATCGCTCCTTTGATACGCGCTACTAGGTCATAGTCTTTTTCCATCTGGTCAGCCAAATATTCTAATACTTCCTCGAGGCGACCAGAAGTTTCACCGCTCTTGATCATGGCCACAAAAAAATGACTGAATATTTTATCATGCTTGGCCATAGCATCAGAGAGCTTCATACCACCATCAACATCACCAGCCATCTCGGTCACTTTTTCGGTAAAGACTGGATTGCTAGTCTGCTGAGACAAAATCCGCAAAGCCTGCACTATCGGTATAGTCGCGGCTATCATCACAGCTAGCTGTCGAGAAAATATGACTAAATCTTTTTGATTGACGCCACCGATATTGATATTGATGCCTTTTAAAGTTTTGTGATGAGCAGTGACCAATGACAAAACTACCAAGCCACGTTCACTCAAAAGCTCAGCTGCCTCACTCTCGCCTGGTGCCTCGACGATACCAGATAAGAGCTCGCTATCCATTGTCCTAGCCCTATATTTATAGGTAGGCATATATTATTTGAAATTTTGCTTAAAAACTTGAGGATTCTCAGCTACCTTCATAGCGTCCTCGGGATTTACCTCACCAGCCCGGACCAAATCAGACAGTGATTTATCAAAATAGACCATACCTTCTTCACGAGAGGTCTGCATGACACTACTCAATTGATATAGATGACTATCTTTGATACTAGACCTGACAGCTGGGGTATTGGTCAATACTTCGCAAGCCAGTCGCAAGCCGCCACCAACGCGTGGCAACAAACGCTGACCAATAGCCACAATCAAAACTTCGGCCAACAAATTTTGTCCCCAAATCTTTTTGGCTGGTGATAGATTGCTGATAAAACGATCAAGGCTAGAGATGATAGACTCAGTCTCCATGACGGCGATGACCAGCTTACCACTCTCTACTAGCTCTAGAGCTGACTCCTCTATACCTTCCTCTGCCATGGAGCCAATCAAGACCACGTCGACATCTTCTTCTTTGATAGCTTCTAGACCCTTGATGTAGCTAGGAGTGTCGCGGCCGACCTGACGCTGCTCGATGATTGATTGGTTGTTGATAAACAAATATTCGATAGGGTTTTCTAGTGTCTGTATATGGAGGCCGCGATTGTGATTGAGGGTCTCTACTAGAGAAGCAGCTGTAGTGGTGCGTCCACTGCCAAATGGACCAGTGACTATGATCAAGCCAGAATCCTTGGTCAGAGCCTGAGTCACTGCTTGTGGTATACCTAGATCTTTTGGTGACAAAATAAATGGCGGTATGACACGAAAAGATAAAGCCAAAAATCCTTTTTGATAAAAAACTTTGGCCCTATAACGAGCGCGTTCATTCCAAGTATAGACTACTAGTACTTCTCGCTCTTTGGTCAGGCGCTCTAAATCATCTTTGGTCAAAAATGACTCAGCCAGACCATTGATAATATCTGGCGTCATGATCTGCTCTTCAGTGACCGTCACCAATTTGCCGTCCACTCGCAAAACAGGATTATTACCAGCTACAAGATGCACATCGGTAGCTTTACGCTCCGAAGCAATATTGAGTATTTTATTGATGAGTAATGTATCCGTCATTTTGAATTATTTTTCTAAAATTCTTTTTATCTTGGCTACTACTTCTGATGGCACAAAATGAGCTTTGATCAGATAGTCAGCTGCTCCCAAGGAAAAACATTGGTCAATGTGCTCTTTCTCAGAATAATTAGTCAACACTATCACTGGCACAGCGCCAGTTTCTTTGCTGGCTTTGAGATTTTTCAAAACTTCAAAACCATCCATTTCTGGTAACTTCAAATCCAAAAGTATCAAGTCTGGCAATTCTTTGCTCACTACTTTCAAAGCTTGGACACCAGTCGTGGCTTGCAAAACTTTATAATTTTCTAAATTTAATTTGGTAGCATACATTGATAATAAAAAATTATCATCCTCTACTACTAATATTGTTTTTTGTTCCATAAAATAATTTAATATTAAGACTTACTGACACGCATTACTTCTTCTATAGTCGTCCAACCCAAGGCTACTTTGACTAGACCATCTTGCTGCATAGACATAAAATGCTGCTTAGCTAGCTCGGCTTCCGCCTGATGCCTATCAAAACCTTTGGCCACTACTTCTTGTAGTGCACGATCGATTGATATAGCCTCAACTATTGATAAACGACCTTTGTAGCCAGTCTGACTACAATTGACACAACCAACAGCTTTATAAAACTTGATGTTATCCAAATGGAAATCACTATAATAAGCCTCTTTGGGAATTTTACTCAACTCTTCGGCTACTTGAGCTTTGAGATCAGCTGGTAGATCTGTTTCTACTTTGCAACTATTACAAAGCTTCCTGACCAAACGCTGAGCCACTACAGCATTCAAAGTATTGGCTAGCAAAAATGGCTCTACCTGCATATCAAAAAGACGCGGTATAGCTCCCATGGCGTCATTGGTATGCAAAGTGGTCAACACCGAGTGTCCAGTCAAACTAGCGTGGATGGCTAGCTCGGCTGTTTCATTGTCACGGATTTCTCCCACCATGATAATATCTGGATCTTGCCTGAGTAGTGAGCGCAAGCCAGTAGCAAAAGTAAAATTTACTTCTGGCTTGATCTGAGCTTGATTGACTCCGGGGATATAGTACTCCACTGGATCTTCTAGAGTTGCGATATTTATTTCATCTTTGTTGAGAAAACTCAAAGCCGCATATAGAGTCGTAGATTTTCCACTACCAGTCGGACCAGTCACGAGAAACAAGCCATGTGGCTGATTGATAGCATCCAAGACAATCTTGGATTGTAAACCAAAAAATCCTAAATCAGCAAAAGTAGGAGCTTTGTCTGGAGTTTCCAAAAGACGCATTACGACTTTTTCTTGACCCATCAGTGGCAAAGTGGAAACACGAATATCTATTTCTTTGTTGTGGACATTGAGACGAATACGGCCATCCTGTGGTACACGAGTCTCATCGATTTTCAAATTGGCCATGACCTTGATACGCGATACTAAGGCAGCGTGTACATAAATAGGCAAAACAATCGTAGTGTGCAAAATACCGTCAATTCTATAACGCACCTTACTTTGCTTACCCACTGGCTCGATATGAATATCCGAAGCACGACCCTCGATAGCGTGCCTCAATACCACTGAAACTATTTTGGATACTGGAGCACTTTTGACTACATCGGAACTATCAGTTTGAGTAGCCATCTCTGTGCCCATAGAGCCAAATATTTCTTCAGCCGTACCTAGGGCCTCGCCTACTTCTTGACCCAGTGTCTCATATTGCTTGATGGCACTACGATAGCTATCCTGAGAAACGATATAATATTTTACTCCGTATTGTTTTTTGCGAGCCAAAAAGTTGAGCGCCTCGACAGCCTTGAGGTCAGTCGGATCTACTAGACCAGCTGAAAGATTTTCTCCCTCTCTGCCAAAAACTACCATGTGATAGTTGTCAGCTAGATCCTGAGGCAAGATATTCAAAATCTCAGCATCAATCA
Organism: uncultured Gammaproteobacteria bacterium; assembly: GCA_964455165.1. GTDB lineage: Bacteria > Patescibacteriota > Patescibacteriia > UBA1558 > GWA2-36-10 > CALMZN01. The sequence continues at coordinate 1,888 of CAYVXP010000043.1, read as the reverse complement.
CTGTGCCCATCAAAGTGCGGTATTCTAATCCATAATATATACCCTTGGCCTGCGTCCAATCCTCTTCCGATAAAATAACCAATTGTTTGATGGCAGTTTCTAGATCAGTAAAAGAAGCGAATTGCTTGTTAGACAATTCGTTGCGTTGGGTTTCGGAAATAAATTTATTAGTCAGCAACCAAGCCAATAATTTTTCGGATTCTTTTTTTATCATTGTTTGACTTCGGTTTTTGGCTTATTAAATGGCTCTGGATTACCTACTCCTTCGCTGGTATTGATATCTACATTTATACTTTGCAGTTCTTTGTATTGTTCACTATTGATGAGGCTATCGAGTGAATTATTGCGCACAAAATTTTTCAGATTTTCTTCTGTCACACTCTTTTCTTTTATGACCTCGATTCGTTGTGTATCAATTGGTTTTATTTTTTGCACTACTTTATCCCATACTTCTGTGACGGAAATATTTTTTTGTTGCAAGTAGACAAAAAAACCGGCAGCCACAAGAACGATGCCAAAAATTACTAATTCCCAAGATAATCTTTTTTTGCTACTCATATTTTATTTATAATATGTCTGGACTGTAAATTGAAATTGTGGGGCAGTGGTCAAGCCTTCTTGCAAAGAAGAAAAATTGACTGTCTGAATATCGGTCAAGCGCAAATTTCTTTCCAAGGCGTCCAAAAAATCTTTAAATAATTGATAATTAGTCTTAGTATTGTCAGTGGCTATGGTATTACCCAATTCATCTTGTAGGGCTATAGCTGTGACCTTAAAATCAATTGTTAAATTTTTGAGCGTCAAAGCTTTTTTGGCTGACGTAGTACTAGCTGTTGTAGCTACTGGCGTCACTGCTCCTGTCTCATCCTCTGAGCTCACTGCCACTGGAGCAGTGGTATTTTTTTTGTCTTGACCGTCATTGATATTGATATCCATCAGCTGTAATCCATACTGTTTGGCTAGGCGATCAGTAAGGACAAATAGCTCAGCTACCTGTGGATTGGTCGGGATGATTTCTTTCAAGCGATCTAGGTCAGCTTGACGGTTATTTTTTATACCATTATATGTAGTTTCTAGGGTTTCTAAATTTTTTAATAACTGCTCGCTGTTTTGTTTATCAATACTTGTCTGCAAAGCATTATCACGCAAATCATTGTTGTTGTTCATCTTGGGCTGAATAACAAGATAATACCCACCCAAAAGTAATACCCCAATCAAAATAGCGGTGATAATAATCCAAAAACGATTGAAAAAAATCAATAGATTGGATGGTTGCTCAAATTGTATTTTTTTATCTGCCATAATACTATTGTCCTGACCAATAAAATAAATCCTGATTCAAAATAATACTTATCTGGAAGCTAACATTTTCATCTTTACTTTTGCTAGCGCCAGTGATACTCGCTGCTTTGACAAACTCTTTGGCTGGATCAGAATTCAAAACTTTGAGTTGCTTGGCTACACTATCATAGCTCTTGGTAGTAGCCGTGAGAGTCAAGCCACCATTGGTACCGACAGCCAGACCAGAATAATAAACATCATTCACGGTATATTTTTCTAATAAGCTAAAAAAATTAGTCCAATAAATATGTTTATTGAGCGCCTCTTGTACTAATTTTATTTCCTGACCCAAAGCGCTAATATTTTTATTTAACTCCGTAAAATCTAAAATTTTTGCTTCTATTTTGGCTATATCTGCCTTACGAGCATTTTGCTCAGCAATAATCCTCTGCTCTTCATATATGACATAGCCATAAATAACAGCCAATATCAATACCGATAGCATGATAGCAAAGCCAAATAAGGCCAGTATCTGTCTCCAGCTCCTGACACGAGCAGCGATAGGTATCAAATCTACGCGACCATTGAGCAGAGAAGTTCTTTCATT
>CAYVXP010000042.1:0-6884 GCA_964455165.1 uncultured Gammaproteobacteria bacterium | reverse complement strand
TGTAGAAAATTATACCATGACCGTGTTATATTTTCATGTTCTATTGACAATTTTAATGATTTGATGTATAATAATATGATTCTCAAATGCCCTATTTTGGGGCAAAAAAGTAAGTCCGAACCTTGAAAGGTGTGTGTGTCATGCGTCGTTTCACCTTGATTTCCTTGGCCTTCTTGGCCACTCTCCTGATCTCCGGCTGCTCGGCCTTCAAGACTGAGTTCCGCGACGAACAGGGTCGTGCACTTGACCATCCCTACGGGGATGAGAAGGTGATTACAACCATCGGCTTCTACCAGAATTACAATGGTTGGGTCTCCATCGCTGTGAATGGTGGACCATCCTACACTGTGCCCTACGGCGCTTCGGTGCCAGTCAGCTTCACCTCCGAGAAGTACTTCACCTATGTGGTGACTTGGAAGGAAATGATCGGCAACAACGAACAACTTTGTCAGCAGCCCTACAGAGGTGTCGGCTTGATTGGCAAACCAATCGTTATTGACGAGTTCCTGTTGAGGAACTGGGCAAAGCTAGAAGTGGTGGTGAAAAACATCAGCTCTCAGACCAAGACCTTCCAAAATATTCAAGGACAGGTATTTACTCTCCGTCCCTACGAAGAAAAAACTATCTTCGTAGTAGCCGGAGACTTCGTGTTGGTTTGGGAAGATAGGGGACAAATAATCCGTGGCTGTAGAAATCTAGCCCCGGGGCACAAGGTCCCCTGGCAAGATCGCTCAGTTGATGCTGTCTTCTTGATCAGTGACTTTGCCCCCAACTACGACCAAGGCATGTTGCTAGAAAAGGGTGGCTGTATAAGACTCTAACAAAAACACGCACCTCATCGCAAAAACGGCTCTAGTCGCAATGGACTAGAGCCGCTTTATTTTATAAAAATTTAACCACAAACTTAGTCAGCAACTGTCGCTGGTGATCCACCGGTTCCATTGCCTACACCAATGCCTAAAACTAAATTCCTTATAACAAAATTGACTATCACATAGGAAGCTAAAATAACAGCTAGACCAATAACAGCATTGATAATAGTCTCTCTGGATTTTTTGATAGCGTCTGTATTGCCAGCCGAGGTCATCCATTTGAAGCCGGCCCAAATAATCAAAATCATAAATATAGATCCGACAAAAGTAAGTATAATATTTATGATTTGTACAATAATTTCTACTGGTTTTTTATTGGTCACTAAGCCGGTACCAGAAGCTGCTGTATTTAAAGAACCCAGGGGATCTACATTCTGAGCCAAAACACTAAATGGTAATAACAAAAAAATTGATATTAAATATTTATACATATAATTCACACCTTAGTAGGCTATCTAGTAGCCTACTATAGTCTAGACTATATGTCTGAGGTATCTATTATGCACCAACGGTACCAATAGTTCTGTCGTATAATTGAGTGATAATATATTGAGCGGCGGCGTATGAAGCGAAAATAATGGCCAAACCAACAACGGCTGAACCCATGATTTTCTTGGCTGCATCAATTTGATCACTATTACCCTGGGAAGTAAACCACTTGAAACCACCGTAAAGGAATAACAATACGGCGATACCGCCTAAGAAAGTTAAGACTAGGTTTACAATACTTTCGATGGTTGCAACTAAATCTTTACTAGAAGCGGTTGATAAACCACCTAACTTAGTAGTACCAAAATCTGTCTCCGCATCTTGGGCGAAAGTCATGGTTGGTGCTAAAAGCATTAAAGCAACTAATAATTTTTTCATTTCTTCACCTCCTCTCATTTTTAATATTTTAATAATAAATATAAAGTACTTTTTACTAATAATATTATAGTCTAAAAACCACAAAACATCAAGATAAAAAATTGGTAAAGACATAACTCAGTATGGCATAGCTAAAGAAAATCATGGCTAGACCAGCCACCGCCCAAACTAAGGTGTCCTTACCTTTCTTGACTTGATCAGCCTTCCCTTGTGAGGTGAGCCAGGTCAGCCCACCTAAAACTAGATAGAGCAAGGCCACGGCTCCCACAATACCCAAGATTGCCTTCACAACGTTATTAATCAGGAGTGGCACACTATCAACAGACAGGGGGTTTTCTAAATTAATTTTTCCATCTACTGCCAAAGCTGAAATTGGTAGTGAGGCGAGCCAAATATAATTTATTATTTTTTTCATATGTATATTTAAATAGGTAATTCTTCATCATAGATTGGTGGGTGATGATCGTCTGTGGCTGGTGAGCCGTTCCAAAATATAATACAGTCCTTATCAATTACCCTTGGGCAAAGATTAGCCTCACGCCAAACTGGTGGGGTAGGCGAAAAAGAATTGGCGTCGCCACAGGCCCAATGTAAGTTATTTTCGTCCAAAATTTCTTTGTCTACTAAATTTTTAAGTTCACATTCTGTGACGCACTGATCTTGAAATTCTGAACCACTGCAAACATAATTAATCTCTGGTGAATTACAGGCTTCTCCTGCTTCTTTACCACTACACTCTCCTTGCGCATTATTTGGTTTAGTATTATTAGTACCAATTATTGAATAATCACTATCTACATTCAAAATATTGTTAACAAAAAAATTAAGAACTACATAACTAGTAAAAGCTATGGTCAGGGCAAATAAAGTGTTAATCATCATCTGCTGTCCTTCGCGTACTTTTTGCTGATTACCTTGTGAATAAACCCACTTAAAACCACCCATTACAAAATATAAAAGAGCTACAGCTCCCATGGTCCCCAAAAGCAATTTAATCAAAGAATTAAAACCAGCAGCCACATCAACGAGCTGACAATTATCGTTACTAGTCACACATTGCAGGCCATCCAAAAAACCAGGTTTGGTAATCTGTGGTCCGGCAGCCAAGGCCAGACTTGGTAAAAGAAAAATTATTAATGTTATTATTTTTAAATTTCTCATTGACTCTGTTGGTAAGTTTGATTTATTCTATCAATAAATAATTTTAAATCTACTTCGTTGTTTAAATCAATTTTATTCTCTACTATACCGTTTATAAAGTCTGCCATGTAGGCCTCGGCCTTGGGAAAATCATAACCATTGTACCAATTATCAGCCGTCAAAACCTGTCTAGCAAATGGGGCGATGTCTGGATTATTTTTTTGCTCATTTATCAGAGCGCGCAAAGCAGTTGGTTTTTTATTTTGATCTAAATATTTTTTTACATTTTGGGAACTAGCGGTATTTTGAATAAAATTCCAAGCTACGTCTGAATTTTTGGATTTTTTGGCCACGACATTGACCCAATAGTCAGCATAATACTTAGTCCCCTGTGAGCCCTCGGTCTGAGGAAAGTTGGTGATACCCCACTCAAAAGGCACGCCCTTGGCACGTAGTGCATCAGCATGATAGCTATAGCCAAAAAAATAAGCTAATTTACCAGCACTAAACATATCAAAGGCATTTGGTAGTGTGCTATCCCAAGAATAAGCGGCTAAGCCTGGTCTCGCAAAGCTAGTATAAAAATTTATGGCCTCGCTAAATCTAGCGGCTGATTGTTTTTCGCTAACCGGGTTAAATTTAGCGCCCTTGAGACTGACTTCTGTCTGGAGCATCAGACTAGAAATGATGTCAAAATATCTAGGTATATTATCCGTGCCGCCCAAAGCAACACCAGATTGTACTATTTTTTTATCAGCGTTGACCTTGGTCAACACGCTGGTCTGATCAACCAAGTCATTGAAGGTAACTATTTTTTCTGGCAAGCTAGCCTGATCGAGTAAGTCTTCATTATAAAAAGTAACTAAAGTATCCAAAGAATATGGCAAACCATAAATTTGGTTGTTTCTAACTACATTATTATAAACAACGTCAACATATTGATTTTTTAAATCGTTGGCTGTTAGACCATTGACGGTTTGTATGGTGGTGACTGTTTCTTTTTTGAGAGTGCCCTTTACTTCTTGGACTGGGATCTTCACAGTCGCTGGCATTGGCACAATACGATTTTGATATTTGTTGAGCCAGCTGACTGGAACAGCAAAAATATCTGGACCCCTATCATCTGCCCAAGCCTCTAATAATTTTCTTTCGTATTCTTCGTAGCGAAGCTGCTTATAGGTAACTCTTACTGTCGGGTGACTAACCTGATAGGCCTGAATCAAAGATTGTAGTTGTCCTGGGCTATCCCAGACACCCCAATAGGTCAAAGACACCGGTCTAGACTCAACAGCGGTATTACAACTCAAACCCTTGCAACCGAAACCAGAGGTTATCACAAATACTCCAAGCAATAATAGTGTAATTATTTTATAGCGACGCATTTTTTATTTGTTTTTTAAATAATCTTTTAGAAAAGCTCTGAGATCTTCCCTGTCCCAAGCATACTCTAGGTTGGTTTTTAGCAAATTCAGAGGATCGCCGGTAGTCAACCATTGTCCATCTTGAATTTCTTTGGCATAAAATTTACCACCAGACCTGACATAAGACCTAATAGCATCAACGATCCACAACTCCCCGCCTTTACCTAGACGAGTTTTTTTCAAAATGTCTATAATATCTTGATTCAAAATCATGCGTCCAAAATCAGCCAATTGAGAAGGAGAATTTTTAATAGAAGGCTTTTCCACTATATCATCAATCTGCATGGTTTTTTTATCGTGCAGGCTGACAATACCATACCTGTCTACCTGATCGCGTGGTACTTCCTGCACGCCGATCATAAGGTGTCCGCTTTTGTTATAGTCATCAACCATTTGTTTGGCAAAGGGCACCTTTGATTTTACTAAGTCATCTCCCCAGACATACATAAATGGACCATCCTCTACCAGACTAGCAGCCGAAAGTAATGGTGTGCCGTTACCGTAGGGACCTTTTTGCCTGACATAAATAAAATTGGCTAGCTCTGATATCTTTTTTATTTCTCTTAGCTTTTCTTTTTTACCAGCTTTGGCTAGTTCATTTTCTAGTGCTAAAGAATGATCAAAATGATCTTCTAGTGTTTTTTTGTACCACTTGGTGACCAAAATAATATCCTGAATGCCGGCAGCTACCAACTCTTCAACCACCAACTGAATAGCTGGCTTGTCTACTATTGGCAACATTTCTTTGGGCATGGTTTTGGTAGCTGGCAACAACCTAGTTCCTGATCCAGCCACAGCAATCACTGCTTTCCTGATCTTTTTTACACCTTTAGAGCTTGTCATTATAAATAAACATAAGTACTTATTGTGCACTTTTTTATCCCTGAAAAATTCCGGTGGGATAGATGCCTATATTATACTAAAATTTGCTTAGTCTGTAAATTATTATCAACATATTTGGCTCTGATAGTCAAAGCCAAAAATATAAAAAAGAGTAGGCTCAAATCATTTTTGAAATAAGGCACATCAACTAGGCCATGAATAAGCCAAATCAGCCAAAAAGTTAGTAGTGGCCAGGCTAATTTATTTTTATTTAAAAATAAATTTTTTATTTCCTGGGCAATAAAATATAAAATAAACAAAAAGCACAGTAGACCAAAGATACCTAGCTCTGTCCAAAAGTTTAAAAAAATATTGTGTGGGTATAAAAATATTTCTAACCACTGGACCTGGTGATAGGGTATTAATTTAATCTGATAAGCGTTTAGTCCGGCTCCGGTCAACCAATTATTTTTTAACATGTGCCAAGTTTCTTGCCACTGACTACTGCGAATCTCCATAGAACTAGCCTGCAAATCAAGGACTGGATGAAATACTTCTTGGTACAAGCCACGAACTACTGGCGTACTTAGCAAAAATAATAAAAAGGAAATTACAAAGGCTAAAAATATTTTTTTTTGCTTTCGGGTTTTGCTTATATTATAAATTTTTACTAAAACGACAGTGGCCAAAGCAAACAGCATACCGACCAAGGCACCTTGGCTGACTGACCACCAAGATAAAAAGACTCCCAATATTCCTAAAAATAAATATTCCCACTGCCTTTGTTTAAAATAATAATAGGCTATCAAAAATCCACTCATAGAAGCGGTCAGTAGGCTCAGGGCGTTGGGATAAGAAAAAACTGAGGTTAATCTTTTGACATTTGGATAATCATAGGCGGCTGGTAAATTGGCGCCAGTAAAGTTTTGTATGATAGCAAAAATAGCTAAATAAAAAATTAAGACGGCTGAAGACTTTATGATTAATTGATAGTCTTTATTGTTTTTTATACTAGTCACCAAAACCACAAAAAATAATAGTGGCTCCAAAAAATAAGCTCGCCACAAACCAAGTGACTTTATAGTCGGATTCAATAACCAGCTCACAAAACTAATCAATAACCAGCAAGCTAAAATTATTAACCATTTTTTTTCTATCCTGATATTTTTCCAAAACTCTTTTTGATAAGGTTTTTTTACAAACAACCAAACAAAAAATAAAATGATGAGCATTAATTCTAAAAAGGTAGATGGCAATGATAATATTTTGAAGCGCCACAAATAGCTCGGTAAAAAAATAATAATCAGACCTATTCCCCACAAAATATTTTTTTTGCAAAAATAGGTAAAAATTAGACCGGCTAATAAAATAAAAAATAAATTAAACATTTTATTTGTTTAATAATAATTTTAACTCTTCTTTTTTTATACCGCCCATCACAAAAAGTAACAAGAAATATACTAGGCTGACCAGTAGACCAAAAATGATCACTGGCAAATTACGAAATGACCACAACAAAGCTGCGCAAATAAGAGCCGCGGCAATTGCCCGCAGAATCACTCCATTTTTTAAGCTAATATTAGCACTTTTCTTGACCACAAAAAATGCCGCTAACCACACAAACACTTCCACTACCACGGTAATAATGGAGGCGGCCCAATAATAATATTTTGGTATAAATATAAAATATAAAGCCAGGCCCATGATGGCAGCCATGAGATAATATTTCAGCATTTTCTTTTGTGCTCCGATGGCCACAACC